>DATAQX010000231.1:0-6465 GCA_036264455.1 Silvibacterium sp.
AACCTCAGCATCCTGCTGGGCAGAAATCCCGGACCCATCGCCCGCGGCCTCACGCTTGCCGATCAGCCGCATCTGCCGGAGGTGCCGCCCGGCCTTCCTTCAACGCTTCTGGAGCGCAGGCCCGACGTCCGCCAGGCAGAAGAGGCTCTGGTTGCGGCCAATGCGAATGTAGGCGTGGCCAAGGCAAACTTTTTCCCGCAGATTTCATTGACCGGCTCCTTCGGCGCGTCAAGCACAGCCTTGACCAGCTTTTTGCAGGGACCAGCCACATTCTGGGCCGTGGGCGGCCAGTTGGCGCAACCCATCTTTGAGGGCGGCAGGATCAGGAGCACCTACCGCCTTGCCTGGGCGCAGCGAGATGAGGCCGACCTGCAGTATAAGCAAACCGTCCAGCAGGCTTTTGGAGATGTGTCGAACAGCCTGGTCGGCTATCGCCAGTCCCGCGAATTTCGAAAGAAGATCGAGGAGCAGACCGCTACTTACGGCGAAACCGCTCGTCTTGCCCAGGTCCGCTTTAGCGGCGGCTATACCAGCTTTCTGGAAGTGCTCCTGACACAGCAGCAATATTTCACCTCAGAATTGACCCTGGCCCAGGCCTGGTTCACTGAAATGCAGAACTACGCCCAGCTCTACCAGGCCCTCGGCGGCGGCTGGGAACAGTAACAACCTGGACGCACCATCTCATCAACCTTTAAGGTGCGGGCATGACGTGTTGTGCTACCATTCGGCGAAATGTGCACCCCCGCGCTGGAACTTGACCTTGCGAAGTATCTTTCCAAAGGCTCCTTTCCACTGATGTCGACCCAGACAGTGCCCTTGTGGAAGTGTCTCGTCACGCTGCTCGAAAAGGACTGCAAGGGCACCGTCGCTAAGATCAAGTTTCTTAAGGGATACGAGGACAGTTATTCGCCCACCATCTCCTTTGGAAAGACAGATTTCGAGACTGGATTCGGGGCGGAGAAACTCTTCGTCTGCTACGCGCATCAGCGGCTGTGCAAGGACTTCGCTCTCGCCGCAAAAGACCCCTGGCAGAAGATCATTCAGCGTTTTCGCGCGGTCATCGTCAGCGAGAACTTTCTCGATGCGTCCAACGTGCATCTTCTGAAGAGCCCTTACACGAATATGGGTGGTGGACTCAACCCGTCGCAGGTCAGCCTTATTCCCGATGGTTCGCTCGGTGCCACCTTCGGCTCCGTGCCCGATCAGGTTGTGATCGCCGGCAAAGCCGAGTGTTGGCGGGTGGTGAAAAAGCGTACGTACGAGAGTACGACAGGCAAACTTGGAAAGAAGCCGCACTACGTGCTCGCCCACCTGCTGAACCACAATCTCAACGGCCCTGGAGATAACGAGTTGAATGTCGTTCCCTTCTGGGCCGCCGCAAATACGGATATGTCCAACAAAATCGAAAAAATGGTGAAGGATCTGGTCAGTCTTGGCGTTGTTGTGACTTACACCATCACCTGCGGCGATCCAATGAAGATGGACCCCACTTACGCGGCGTGGTCCAAGACCGCCAAGGGAACTACGGACCAAAACGAGATTCTCAAATGGGAGCAGGAGTTGCCTCAGTATCTCTCCTTTTCAGCTACAGCAACCGATGCCAAGGGCACGACGGTGAACGTCGTCCCGCCCGGAACACAGATCAAGAACTATGTCCCGATGACGATTCCGACTATCTATTGACATACGCCGTCTATAGAATTTGGGCTTATCAAATGACCCTCCTTCGAATCCTTCTCAACAGGCGTAGACTGTTTTCATGAGGCGCTTCGCCGCAGTTGCGCTGCTGATCGCGGGAGTCGCTCTTCCTGTCTGCGCGCAACGTGCCGGAGCTCGCGGCGGCTTCTCTGGCCACCCAACGCAGGGCTTCCACAGCGGATTCACCAGCCCCTCTCCTTTTCGCTCTCCCGCTCCTTTTCGCTCTTCGGGTGATCGCTTCGTGGCGCCGATGCGCTTTACTGCCCCCTCGTACTCCCGTATGGCGCCCTCATATCCGAGAGCTGGTTTCGGAGCTGCCAACGCGCGCCAGGCTTATTCCAGGGGCGGCGGCTCGCGCAGAGTCGTCAGCTATCGCAGGGCCGTCGTATTCCGGCACGGGATACGCGTTGTTACGCTGGTCCCGGTATGGGGCTGGTCTCCATTCTGGTCTCCTTTCTGGGGATTCTCGAATTCCAGCTTCGACACACCCATGGCCTATAACGCCGACCCGCCACCCGCCGACTCCTCCGATGTCCAGCCAGTGGAGCAGCAAGAGCCCCCTCCTCGCAGTGACTACAATGCCAGCCCCGCTCCCGCCCCGGTGAGCGAGAATGCAGTAAAGCTCATCTTCAAAGACCGGCGGCCTTCAGAAGAGATTCATAACTATGCCCTGACGCGGACCACGCTCTATGTTCTGGACCAGCGCCGTCGCGATATCCCGGTTGGCGAAATTGATCTTGCTGCGACAGAGAAGGTAAATCGGGACGCAGGTGTAGACTTCCAGTTCCCCGCAGCCTGGAGACAAGTCGAATAAGAACAAGAGAGCTGAAATAAAAAGGGGGATAAGGCGATCAGCCTTATCCCCCTTGCTCATTTGTGATGGGTTGACGATCAGTGAAGGCTGATTGCGTTGCGGAAGGCTACTTGCGGCCCGTATCGGCACCCTGCTGTCCCTGCTTCGGCATGTTGCCCTGCTGTCCGGACTTCGGATCTGACTGTTGCTGGTGTTGTGGCTGCTGCTGGTGTTGACCGCTGCCCGGATTGTCTTTCTGCGTTCCCTGTCCGTGCTGGGAGCCCTGCTGTTCGTTTGACATTGAAAAATCCCTCCAAGGGATAGTCCCTTCTCAATTAGGTTCGCGGAATCCGAGTTAGGTTGCCCTCTCGCTCGTAATGAAAGGACCTTCCATAAATGGATTGAAATCAACGAAAAACAAATCCCGTAAAATCGGCGCCATGGTTATCCACACTTTTGCCTTCCGCTGGAAGCCCGGTGTTACTGCCGATAAAAAGCAACAAGTCATTGCCGGAATCCGTGACCTTCAGGGCCGAATCCCCGGCCTGACCGAGACCTGGGTCGGAGAAAACATCTCTCCGCGCTCGCAGGGCTACGAACTCGGCGGAGTCATGAAGTTCGAGACCCGCGCCGCCATGGAAGCCTACGGCAGCCACCCGGTACACCAGGAGTTGCTCGCCTGGCTGATGCCGCTCATCGACCCTCTGGAGGTTGATTTCGAGGCTTAGACATTGATCGCTGATCTCAGCACCAACGTGGCTACCGGCGCTTGCTCACCAGCGCCTTGAGGAATGGAGCGCCCCACGCCCCGATCGCAAGCAGTCCGCCAAACAGGAACACCGCGTCGAAGCTCACGCGTCCTTCCGGTGAAGCGTAGACGTTTCGCAGGTTCAGCCACAGCGCGAACTCATCCAGCGTGAGCGCCGCGCCAATCCCATACAGGATCGAGACAAGGCGGCTCACGAAAATGGATGCGGCAGTTGTCTCCTCGCCAATTTCGGCAAGCCACGCGTAGCCCACAATCAGAAGGATCAAAATCCCCCACACCAGATGGTGAATGTGCTGGCCGCCAATCACCACCCACCCGAACGGTCCGATATCGTGAAGAATGGCCAGCACCAGCAGGCGCGCGCCAAGAAAGGTGAGGAAGAAACTCACAGATGCCAGAAACATTCTTCGCCGCGGGCGGTCGCGGATATGCTCGTGCATCAGATAGCCCAGTTGCGTCAGGTGCAGAAGCAAAAGCATCGTCGATGTTCCCACAACCGCACAGATCAAAAGAATCCAGGCGCCACTCAAATGCATGACTTCGCTACACTCCCTCGTTTACAACCGCTCCTGCCGCATGAGTCAGCCGCCCAGGGAAGGCAGCCGGTCTGATGCCCCAAGCAGAAAGATCACACCAATCGCAAAGCTATACACCGCGCCCATCACTGCTACCCAGCGATAGAAGACAGGCCGGTGCAGCCCTGCGCCAAAAATCCCGCCGAGCGACGCCGTCATCAGGGTATTCATCGCCACCAGGCCAACGGCGAAAGCTAGCAGCCCCATGAATCCGCGCGCCGTTCCACCCAGGCTGGCCGCCAGCAAAAACAGCATCAGCTGGCTCGGCGTCTCGGCGCCCAATCCATGCAAAATGCCGATTGCAAAAACCGACCCGCCATTGTAATTCCATGCGAAAGGCTCAGGCTGCGGCGTCTCCGGCTTGAAAATCCTCACCATTCGCCACCACGCATGCTGACAGCCGGAAATAAGAATTGCCCACCGGCTCCTCACCGCCTGGTGCGAATGCGAATGCCGGATCAGGTTCGCCACCACCCCAATCCCCAGAACGATCAGCGTGGCGCCGATCAGCCGCTCCGTCCAGTTGTCCAGCGTTGCCGGCAGCGGAATGTGCAGCATCACCACCAGCGCGCCCAGCGCTACAACTGTCAGCGCGTGGCCCAGGGCGTAGGTCATCCCAAGCCGCATGCTTCGCTTCCAGTTATCTTGCACGGCCGTAATGTCGGAGATGGCTGCAAGGTGGTCATAATCGAATCCATGCCGCAGCCCAAGCACGGCGCAGGAGAAGAGCGCGAGTTCCAGTTTCCAATTCATGCGTTAATGGAGATGCCGCACGACTCGATTACTCGCGCCGTCATCCAAACGCCAATTGTAACGAGGAATAGGAAACTTCACCCAATCGATGGTGCCCCATTCAAAGCCCGTGGTTGGCTTTGAGTGGGCTCGCTTAGACAGGTAACGTTCTTGAAAGGGCACAGTTCAGCCGGTAAGCCGCACCAGCTGCTCTGCTTCGATGCGCGGGCCAAGGATCGAAACCCTGGGCACCTGTCCGCGCGCCATGGCGACTTCATCGCAGCGGTAAAGGCGCGGGCAGTTCTGGCAATCCTTGAAGATCTTGTCCGGCAGGGCGGTGCGGTCTTCCACTTCGCGGAACCCATAGCGAAAAAAGAAATCGGGAATCCGTGTAAACAGGCACACGCATCCGATCCCGTGTTCTTCGGCCTCTTCCAGCAGGGAAAAAAGAATTCTGCCGCCCACTCCCTGGCTCTTGGCCTCCGGCCTGACTACGATCGACCGGACCTCCGCGAGATGCGGCCCGTAGAGATGCAGCGCGCCGCAGCCCAGGAATACCCCGGCTTCGCTTTCGGCAACCGTGAAGTCGCGCACATTCTCGCAGATCTCGGCAAAAACACGCCGCAGCAGCGTGCCGTCATGCGACAGGCTGTTCACCAGCTCATAGACGTTCGTCGCATCCTGCAGGCGGGCCTTACGCACCAGCATGACTCACCTCATGGCTTTGCAGACTGACGGAACCGTAAGCGTCGACCAGTGCCTCGACGCGCGCTTCCGCCGCAGCCACCGCTTCCCGCACGCGGCTCGGCGCCGTTCCGCCAATCACATCATGGCAATCCAGCGTCGCCTCCAGCGTTACCGCCGCAAAGAAGTCCTGCTCAAACTCTGGTCCGAATTCCTTCAATTCATCCAACGTCAAATCACCCAGCTCGCAGCCCTTTTCCAGACAATAGCGCACAGCGTTGCCGATCTTCTCGTGCGCCTTACGAAAGGGAACTCCCTTGTGCACTAGATACGTCGCCGCCGCCATCGCGTTCAAATAGCCACTCTCGCAGGCCGCATGCATGCGCTCTGTGCGGAATTTCAGCGCACCGGTAAACTTCGCCAGCAGATAAACCATGATGTGGGTAGTGCTGGTTGCAGCAAATACCGGCTCCTGCGTCTCCTGCAGATCCTTGTTGTAGGCCAGCGGCAGGCCCTTCAGCAGCAGTGTCACCGTTTCTGCCGCTCCGTGAATCCGCCCTACCTTGCCGCGCACCAGTTCTGTGAGATCGGGGTTCTTCTTTTGCGGCATCGCGCTCGAACCCGTCGAAAACGCTTCGGGCAGCTCAACGAATCCGAACTCCGCTGTCGCAAAAAGCGTGATCTCTTCCGCAAAACGGCTCGCATGCAGTCCGATCAGCGTCAGCGCGTGCAGATACTCCAGCACAAAATCGCGATCGCTCGTTGCGTCCATGCTGTTCGCCGTGGGAGCGGTAAATCCAAGCTCATTCGCAGCGATGTTGCGATCCAGCGCCAGCGTCGCTCCGGCCACCGCACCTGATCCCAGCGGACAATAGTTCAGCCGCTTCGCACAGTCTTCGAGGCGAGAAGCGTCGCGCAGCAGCATCTGGACATACGCCAGCAGCCAGTGTGCCACCAGTACCGGCTCTGCCCGCTGCAGATGCGTGTACGACGGCATCACCGCATCTCCGCTGGATTTAGCCTGCTCGATAAGCGCATTGGCCCACGCGCCGAGGTGGGCAATCAGTATGCGGATACGTTCCCGCACATACAGGCGAAGATCCGTGGCGATCTGCTCGTTGCGGCTGCGCCCTGTATGCAGCTTGAGGCCCAGATCACCGATGGCTTCGACCAGCTTCAGCTCGACAAAGTGGTGGATGTCCTCGGCCTCCGAA
>DATAQX010000234.1:0-11588 GCA_036264455.1 Silvibacterium sp.
GTCGGTGAGATTGCAGAACATTTTCCTGTCAGCCGGCCTGCCGTCTCGCAGCATCTGCGCGTGTTGAAGCAAGCTGGACTGGTTGCGGACGTGAAGGATGGCACACGGCGTGTGTATCAGGTAAAGCCCGAAGGCATCGAAGCTCTCCGTAAATACTTCGATCAGCTATGGGATCGCAACCTAAAAGCATTTCAGGCAGCCGCAGACAAATCCGTCGAAAGGAAAAACATCGATGACTCAGGCAGTGGTAATCGAACCCGTAAGAAAGTCTTTTGAAGTGGAACTTCCTCCACTGGACGCTTTTCAGCTTTTTACCTCGGACATGGCGGCGTGGTGGCCGCAGACACACCATATCGGCGCCTCACCCTTCGTCGAGATCGTCATTGAACCACGCCCGGGCGGCGGCTGGTACGAGGTCGGTCAGGACGGCAAGAGCTGCCAGTGGGGCAGTATTCTGGCCTGGGAACCGCCGCAGAAGGTGGTCTTCGCCTGGGGTTTGCAGGCGGACTGGAAGTTCTCACCCGATCTGAGCAAATCGAGCGAGGTCGAGGTCCGGTTTATCCCGATGGGGGACTCGGCCACTCTGATCGAGTTCGAACACCGTTATTTCGAGAGGCACGAAGGCGCCGCCGAGAAGATCGCTGCAGGCGTCAAGGACGGATGGGACGAGGTGCTGGCAGGTTTCAGGGCTCTGGCCGCAAAGAAGCAATCGAAATAGCTATTGCCGGGATTGTTGCAGCACTCTGAGATGCCGGGCGGCCTTCCTGGAAAGACCGCTCGGATCCGGTGAGAATCTACTTGTTACGCCGGGTACGCATGATGCCGATTTTCGTTGGACCATCGTTCGAAGAGGAATCAGTGCTCACCGTAATGACCACGCCATCTTTATTTTGTGAGCCCGCCGAAATCACAGCTCCTGTGCCGGTCTGGATCACCGAGGTATTCTCGCCCAACTGGGTCTTGTAGAAATCGACGACCTTGCTCACGGGGTCGGGGGTTGAGAAGACCATGGTAACCATGGAACCGTTCGCAGAGTTGATCTGCATGCCGCCCTCGCGACGCGTGGCTCCGGGGTATATTGCCACACCCAGGTCGGCCTCGTTCACGGACGAGGCAGAGCCGGTTGAGATGGTGCCGGAGCGTGTCGACAACGTGACTCCATCTCCACTGCGGTTCATGCGCACTGCTCTCGATACCCGCCAGACTCCGAACATGAAAACGAGGACCGATAACAGACATAGACCGATCACCGTTCCCACGACGATAAGGATGATCTTCACCGCGTTACTGCCCGAAGGCACCGGCGGAGGCACTGCCGGTTGTCCGTACACGGGCGCGGGCGCCTGAGCGACAGGAATACCTGCTGCTACGACTGGGGCACCGCATGAAGTACAAAATTGTGTGTTGGGGGAAAGTGCTGCTCCACATCTGGTACAAAAGCCTGCCACGGCATTCTCCTTGTCAGGTGAAGGTGGATCGTCGCGCCGTCACCTGTTCTAGACCGAGGTGCTTCCCGCAATGCTCTTCGCAATCCCCGCTGCAATCGGCACTTCGAACATCTTGCCCTGGTAGGCCTGGACCATCAGGATAATCCAGGCGATCAACGTCACAAGGCTCACCAGCAGGGAAATCATAGACCAAAACCAGAACCCTCCCAGGCCGCTACCTATGAATCCGAACCTAAGAACTATCTGGATCACGGATAGTCCGCCGAATACCACGATTGACTGCGCTGCATGGAAGCGCACAAATGGCCGTTTATCGATCAGTAAAAAGATAATTCCAGTAAGCCAGCCCAAAAGGTAGCACAGCAATCCCGCCACATTCTCCTGCAATCCGCTGGTTGCCGCGGGAGTAATCGCCACGGGCGCCTGCGCCGGAACAGCACTCGCGCCAACTGCCGCGCCGCATTGGGGGCAGAACGGAACTCCGTCTGTAACCGCCGATCCACACTTGCCACAAAAAGCCATAAGTTACCTCATTTTCACTGGAGAATTTCTGCTCTTGAGATTCCTAACTTTTTGGGGATAAGCCGCATGGAATCTTTTAAAGTAGACGGAAGCCTAATTGAAGCTAAAGTTTCAAGTCAACATAAAGATAGGGCTGAAAAGTGGTCAGCTGAGAGCCGCTTGAAACTATGCCTGTCTGGCTTCAGACGGAGGGGCCGGCGGGGATGCCGGAGTATTCCGGGTAAAGGACTGGAGCAGGCCCTCGAGGAAGCTGAAGAATACGTCCACGGCATAGCCCACCAGAAAAGCGAAGGCAAGCGGCGGAATGGAGGCTCCCTGCGTAAGGGTGAAGTTGTTGAAGAGGCCGACGACGGCGCCTCCGATAGCAGCGATGAGGAAGCGGGCAAAATTGGCGTCTGAAGGTGTGAATGTCCGCGTGCTCATCTGCTGTTCGAAGGTGCGCAGGAGATAAGCGCAGGTTCCCAGCAGCGCATACATCACGGGAAGTATGCAGGCTGTAATGGCGCCATAGAAAATCGATACGGTGTCGAGAACGTTCTGGGCAAAATAGCGCACGTCCTGGTAGCGGATGGTTCGATCATCCGCAGCCTTAGCTAAATCCGACAGGTCCGGGGGCAGCTGGAAGATCTCGTGCAATTTAGCGGGATCTTTCCGCGCATAGGCAAATGGGTCGCGTTCGAAATTAAAAATAAGAAAGTTCAATTGACGCGCGCGCGCGTCAATCGCGCGAACGGTAGAGGCGTACAACTGAAGCTGAGTGATCACGTCGGCTTCATTGAGACCCGTGGGAAGAGGTGCGGGGGGCGTCTTGGGAGGTCCGAGCTGCGATCTGAGTTGTACGGCGAGCGCATTGGCGGTCACGATGTCCGCGCGGATAGCGTTTGAGAGTGCAGTGGCAACAAAGCTCGCCACAGAAAAAGGAACGATAAAGACGGCCAGCCAGATGGCTACTCTCAGGTAGCTTCGGACGGTATGCACTGTTTCTTCGTAGGTGGCCTTCAGGCTTGCGGCAGTCACAGGCTTGAGTCGCGCGGCGAGCGTTGTGAGCGCCGAAAGAAGATTGGCTGCGGTTTGCTCCGTCCATCCGGCAGTGCTGGCTGTTCTCGCCTCAAGAACGTGATCGCGGGTAGCGTCGTCGATGGCGATGCCGGTTTCGGCCGCATGCTTGAGAAGCCGTTCGGCGTCTGCCAGCGCTACATTCAAATACTCGGGAGGATGCGCATAGACCGGTGAGGGCGGCTTGGCCTCGGTGGAAACGACAGATGTAACAAGCACGACAGGCGCCGGCTCCGCAGGGCCAGATGTCTTCGCGGTGACAGGTTCCTCCAAGGCCGCGACCTCCAGCGCCCCGTATGCCGGGCGCGAGCGCAATCGTACCTCCAACGAGGGTCACTGTACACAGGAATCAACGGCAGATTCCAGGGAGGCTCTGCTATAGCAGGACGATTTGGGCTGGTTGAGGAGCCTGGTCGCGCGCGGCGTACCCTTTGAGAAATATGCCAAAGTAAATAGCGGGCTAGGGTTGGACGAGCGGGACCTGGGAAGAGATCTGCAGGTCGATCAGGGCCTGCGCGCGGCGTTCCACCTGTATGTAGAGGGCGGTCTTCTTTGCCGGCAACACCTTGCGGAAGTTCGGCCAGTACTTCTGGCGCAGGCCCGCTACGTTAACGTCCAGCTTGAGGAGGCGTTGCGTCCAGTCGTCGGCCTGGGCGTCGGTCATGGTGCCGTAGTTCTGGGCGTATTCCTTGATCAGAGCGTATTTGTCGTTGTTGATGGCGACGAGCTCGGCAGTGTACTGGTCGTAGACGGGCCAGAACGCTTGCGCCTCAGCATCGGTGAGGGGCACGTTGGCGGCGATGAGCTGCTTCTTCTGCGAACGGATGTCCTTGCGCAGCAGGGTGATGTCCTGGTCGATCTGAGCATTCTGGGTTGCGCCGGCCTGCGTGCTCGAGTCCTGTGCAAAGGCTGGCTGGTGGGTGAGGAGGACCGCTCCGCTCAATGCCAATATCGCGAGAAAAGATCTTTTCATTGCATTTCCTTTCTGAATAAAGGACCGGTGAGGTATGCAGCGGGGGAATTCTACTGAAAACGGCGAGGGGCGGTCTACTGGTAACTGTGACAGCAGGGATCAGGGAAGAGGAACGAGGAATCAGGGCTCTCTTACTCTTTACTTCTGACGGATGGCAACCGGAACTGTCCTAGATTTGCGCAGGCGGTTTGGACTGAGGATTTTTCTGGAAATAGTCGATGGCGTCCTGGCGGGTCTGCACGCCGCTCAGAACCTGAGCGGGGTCCTGGCCTTGCTGCACGGCGTAGGCGGAGACCAGACTTTTCTGTATCGGGTTCGGCGGTTTAAAGGTGTCGGTGGCCTTAACCTCGGCGGCAGGCTGCGGAATAACCGGAAGATCGGTTCGAGCGCTGGTGAGCGTGAATACCTGCGCGAGGTTGGGGGCAGCTGCAATTCTCGCGCTGGCGAGCATCTTGTCGGCGGGGATCTGAAGCCAGTCGCGCAAGGTTGCCAGCATGGATGTGTGATCGTAAGGCGTGGCAGTGTTCGATCGAAATACAGTGCCTGCCTGAATCCAGGGCGAGATGAGAACGGCGGGAACACGCACGCCGAAGCGGTTGAAGGTGAATCCGTCTTCGCCAGGATTGCTCTTGGCATCTGGACAGGCCGCGCCCCAGGGCGGCGGCACATGATCGTAAATACCGCCATGTTCATCGTAGGTAATCATGAGCAGGGTCTCGGGCCAGGCGGGAGACTGGCTGACGGCCTGCCAGATGTCGTAGAGGAATTGTTCGCCGGCAATCACGTCGTGCGGAGGGTGCTCGTCGGTGGGATTGATGAGGAAGCTCGGCTCGAGGAAGGAATACTGCGGGAGATTGCCGCTGGCGCAATCGCTCTTGAATGTGTCGAAGTGGGAAAAACGGTCGAAGGAATAGATCCACAGGTTGGGGAACATGAGCCAGGTGAGAGCCGGAACGATGAGCGTGTCACTGTAGACGCGCCAGCTTGCCCCGATATCTTCGAGGACGTTGAAAATGTTGCGCACATCCCAGAGAAAAGGGTTAGGGATGGCTCCGTTGACGACGTTGCCGTTGGAAGTTCCGGCGTGGAAGAAGGCACGATTGGGCCAGGTGTTGGTGGGAACGGAGGAAAACCATGCGTCTGAAATGGCATAGTTAGTCGCCAGGGCGGAGATTACGGGAACCTGTGCAGGGCTGAACGGTTCCATAACCTGGACCGGGATATTGGTGCCGGTGACTTTGGCGTAGTTGATGACGAAGCCCATGTTCGGCCACTCGGGGTTTTGGCTTGGGGCGTCCGGTCCGAAGAGCTGATAGTTTACGTTGGCAAAGTCTTCTTCCGGATCAGGATCGGGCATATTCGTGGCGTTGGATTGATCGAAGACCGGGTAGGTTTCTGTGCATTGTCCCGAGAAGTACAGTTCGCTAACGGGATTGAAGTAGGAGGACTTGAGCCCATTGAACTGCTGCGGACTGGATGCCGGCAGAAACTGGCTGGGCGGCGTTGCTCCCTGTTTATAGAGCCAGCCGCAGATGTTGTCGAACGATCGGTTCTCCAGCATGACTACGATGATGTGTTTGATCTGCGGGAGTATGGGCGACATAATGAGCGCGTCTCCTGTGAGACCGATGGAATGAAGAGGATTGTAGGAGGAATTGGGCCTCACTGTCCGTAAATATTTTGGATTTTCGGCGCAGTGCGGTTGGTCGCTTCGCACTCTTTCCCAGCTAAGCCGTGCGAAGGAAGGCCAACGCGAGCCCGCAGGGGAAGAGTAAGCCGCTTAAGATTCCAGGATGAAACAGCAATAGAGAAATTGTTGGGTGGTCCCGAATGGCGTTTGATGCGATTTCGTTGAGCTCTCCAACAGGCGGAAACGGTGCCCGAATTCAGCGCGAAGGGAGTCGGGGCCGTACCGCACCACATCAAGACCGCTGCATCTGGTGGGGCCCTCGGGGCCGAATGTGCTCACTATGATATGCCCGCCGGGCCTTACGGATGATGCGACCGTGCTTACATAGCTTAGCCTCTGCTCTGGTTGAGTGAGGAAGTGAAAGACCGCGCGGTCATGCCAAACGTCATAGGTTTGCGCCGGCAGGAGTGCCTGGGCGACATCGGCGCGCATCCATCGGATCAATCTCGATGCCTCGCCGAGACGCTTCTTCGCAATCTCGATGGCTGATTGCGAAATATCGAGAACCGTGACATTTGTGTATCCGCGGCCGAGCAAGTCATCTACCAAAGTGGATGTGCCACCGCCTACGTCGATGATGGCCGTGTCGCGGTCAGTTCCGGCTCGTTCGATGAGAGCAATCGATGTCTCCAGGTGGGGACGAAACCAACTCACCTGCTCTGGCGATCTGACGCCATAGACTCGATCCCAATGTTCGCGCGTTTCCAAGGGATTCACACTTCCTCCACCACCCCAGTGATGGCTACCTGGCGCCGGAGAGGTTCTCGCTCCAGTTCACGTTGCCGGTGGGGTCGATGGAAATTCTGAGGTTGCCGTGCTGGCCTTCAGTGAGTGTGGGGCCAGTGGCAGTGTGCGCCTTGCCTGCATTGTCGGTCCAGGTGAGAGTGATGGGGCCGGAGCCCTGGACCTTGAAACGGTAGTGGTAGATGGCGTGCGCCTCGAGGGACTGAGTACCGAAGCTGGCGCTGGGATAGTCGACTTCGATGAGGCGCAAGGATATGGAGCTGTCGTTTACGATCGTGGTTTCAACGAAGGCAGAGCGGCAGGCGGAAAGGCCGAGAGTTACGAGCAGGAGAAGGAGAATGCGGGCTGGCGGTATCCCACCTTTCACGATGAAGCTGTGAAAGATGGGGCACCCGGTCTTTTTGGCAGGGTCATGATGGTCGGTCATAGTACGGGTTTGCGCTCAAGAATACGCGCAGAGAGAACGACTCCGGTGACGCGGGTATGCAGGGTAATGGGGAAGGCAAGAACGTTCCAGACCCACTCTTCGCCTTTGCGGGGCAGGTTGAGCAGGCCGCGGTAAGTGCGGTCGATGTACGTTTCGCGCTTTTCAGCGACGGTGCGCAGGATTTCGCGCCAGTTGACGGCCAGCTCAGGCATCTCTTCGAACATGTTGCGCCCTAGGAACCAGTCGCGGGGGCGTTCGAGGAGACGGGCGCAGATTTCATTGACGTATTGCCAGTTGCCTTCGGCGTCGAGGATTTCGAGAACGACGTCGTCACCCATGGCCATGTTGATGCGGGAATAGAAGAAGTCGCGGGCGTCGACCACAACGGGCTTGCCGCGCAGCTTGGCTTCAAAGGAACGCAGGGCGGTAACGAGGTCGTCGACGGAGCTGTATCCCTTGAGCAGGTGCATGTCTTCCACGCCACCGAAGCGGTGCTCAAGAGTAGCGGAAAGGATGATGATGGGGACCTCAGGACGCTGCTGGCGCAGCCTGGAGGCGACCTCGGTGCCGAACTGGCCGGCTCCCAGGTGATAGTCGAGGACGGCGATGTCGATCTGCTCGAGAAGACTGACGGCTTCCTCAATGGTAGAGGCAGTTTCCGTTAGATAGCCGTGTTTGCGCAGGATGGTGGAGCGAAGGAGGAGGTTATCCACCTGATCGTCGAGCAGTAGCACCCGGATGGGTTCGGCGACTGCCAGTTGCAATCCGTTGCGGAGGTCGGTTTCGGTCTCGTTCGCCATAAATTTGTTTGGATGCGGGGAAAGCGGTCGAGTGATGTAGTTACGCCCGAAAGCTCGATTAAGTTTCGGATTTCTGTCTGCGCTGTAATTGCCGCATAAGATCAGGCAGGCGATTGAAGATGGCCGTAGCCTTGAGCCACTGGCGGTTGTCGAAGGCCGGCGATCCGCTGATGACTTTGCCAGCGGGCACATCATGGGAGACACCGGATTGTGCGGTCATAATCACGCCGTCGCCGAGCTTGCAATGTCCTGCGACGCCGACCTGGCCGGCGAGGATGGAGTTCTTCCCAATTTCCGATGAGCCGGCAAGGCCAACCTGGGCACAGAGCAGAGTATTGGCTCCCACCTTCGAGCCGTGGCCGACCTGGACGAGATTGTCGACCTTGACGCCCGAGCCAATGCGGGTTTCTCCAACGCTGGCGCGGTCGACAGTGGAGTTGGCCTGAATCTCGACGGAGTCTTCGAGGATGGTTGGGCCGGACTGCACGATCTTGTGCCATATGCCGTCGTCGTCCTTGGCGAAGCCGAAACCATCGCAGCCGATGATGACTCCATTCTGAAGGACAACGTTGTCGCCCAGACGGCAGTACTCGCGGACGACAGAGTGAGCGTGAGCGAAAAAGTGATCGCCGATCGTGACGTGAGGATAGATCACGACGTGAGGCAGCAAAGTGGCGTGGTCTCCGATGGTGACGCCTTCGCTGACGACGGCGAAGGCTCCGATGTGAGCGTGCCTGCCAATGATTGCTGAAGGATGAATGGCAGCGGTGGTGTGGATACCGGGCGCATACTCGGGTTCGCGGTAGAAAAGCTGAACGGTCTTGGCGAAGGCGAGGTACGGGTTCGCCGTGCGCAGAGTAGGGGTTGAGATCTCAGGGAAATCGGGCGTGACGAGGACTGCGGCGGCGTTGGTGGTGCGGGCGAGCGCGGCGTAGCGTGGATTAGCGACAAAAGTGATGTGCTCGGGGCCAGCTTCTTCGATGCCGGCCACTCCGGTGATCTCCACGTCGCTTTCGCCGTTGCATTCCGCGCCCAGCACAAGCGCCAGTTCCGCAAGCTTCATGGAGCAGATTGTACTAGGGCGGCCTAGAGGCGGGTAGCTGGCGAAAGCGGGCAGTTGTCCGTATCCGGACGCGGGGGTTCGATTGTGGACGGTTTTGACCGGCGGTTCTTTGACCCGACGTCGCAGAAGTGGGATGAAATGCGACTTGCCCCGCATCCCGTTTGGAGAGGGAAGTGCATGCAAGACACAATTACTAATCTGGCCAGGAGTTCATAATGCTTTTATTTCGCGACCTGAAGATTGCGGTTCGTCAACTTTTGAAGTCCCCTGGATTTACGGCGACAGCTGTGCTGATGCTGGCGCTCGGGATTGGCGCCACGACGGCAATTTTTTCAATTGTCGAGGGAGTTTTGTTGCGGCCGCTGCCGTTTCCTCACTCCGATCGGTTGATAGTGCTTGCGGACATTATTCAGGGTGCCGATGTTCCCGGGAATGGAGAAGCCGGTGTAACGGTACCAGATATACGCAACTACACCCGCGATACGCACAGCTTTACCAGCCTGGGCGGATTTCAGCAGACCGGTTATGAACTCTCCGGCATAGGCGATCCGGCACAGGTCAACGCAACACGCATGAGCGGCGGAGTGTTTCCGGCGCTGGAAGTAGCGCCGCTCCTGGGCCGCGTGTTTACGCAGCAGGACGACGACGAGAAACAGCTAGTGGCGGTGTTGAGCTATGCGACGTGGCAGAGCCGCTTCCACGGGGATCCGGATGTGGTGGGGAAAAAGATCCTGCTGGACCGCAAACCGTATGTAGTTATCGGCGTGATGCCGCGCAATTTCGAGTTTCCGCTGGTTCCAGGACATTTAAACCGTGCTGAGCTTTGGGTTCCTATCAGCTTTAATGAACAGGAGCTGTCGGCGACCAGCTCCGCCAACTGGAGCTACGGCATGATCGGACGGCTGAAGCCGGAGGTGACGCCGACGCAGGCCGTCAGTGACGCCGGACGCGTGGCGGCAGAGACGGTGCGCAATTATCCGTCGTTCATGGCTGGGTTCAGTATGCATCCCGTGGTGAGGCCGCTGCAGGAGGAGACGGTAGAGCAGGCTCGTCCGCTGGTACGAACACTGTTTCTGGCGGTACTGGTGGTGCTTCTGATTGCGTGCGCCAACCTCGCGGGGCTATTGCTGGTCCGTGCCATTCGCAGGCGAAGAGAAGTAGCGGTTCGTCTGGCATTGGGCGCACGGGCGGCGACGCTGTTGCGACAAGCAGTCCTGGAAAGCCTGGTGCTAAGCGTGACCGGCGGCGTGCTGGGACTGGCTCTGGCGGCGATTGCGTTGCGCGTGGGTGTGAGCCTGCTGCCGGAGACTCTGCCGCGTATCAACGAAATCGGCGTGGATTGGGTGGTAGTGGGCTTTGCCATGGGACTGGCGGTCCTGACGGGTGGGATCTGCGGACTGGCTCCGGCGTTTGCTGCTATCCGGACGAGTGTGAACGATACGCTCAAGGAAGGCGGACGCACCGGCACTTCGGGCGGTGGACATGCGCGGTTGCGCTCGGCGCTGGTGGTTGCTGAAATTGCCATCGCCATGGTCCTGCTGGCGGCTTCGGGTCTGCTGTTGCGCAGCTTTGAGAAGATGCGCCAGGTGGACCTTGGTTTTCGGCCTGACCACACGCTGGTGGCCGGATACGGGCTGCCCAAAAAGCAGTATGCGACGCAGTCGGCGATCGATGAGTTCAACCACGAGCTGTTGCGGCGGCTGCAGGCGCTGCCGGGCGTGAAGAGCGTGGGGATGACGTCGTTTCTACCCGCTTCGGGCAACAACAGTAACGAAGCATTTCTCGCAGAGGGTTATGTTTCGCCGAAGGCGGGAAGTATCGATCTCGCTACGACGATCCAGGTAGAGGGCGAGTACTTCCAGGCTATGGGGATTCCGCTGCTGAGGGGGCGATTGTTCACCCAGGCGGACAAGGCTGACGGGCAATTGGTGGTGATAGTGAACCATGCTCTGGCCGAGCAATCCTGGCCGGGACAGAATCCCATCGGCAAACGGCTACGGATTGGCACGCAAACGATGCAAACGCCCTGGGCGACCGTTGTAGGCGAAGTCGCGGATGTAAAAGAGAGCTCGCCCGACATACCAACAAAGCAGCAGTTCTACGTGACAGTCGAACAGTCGGAGGTGCTGGTGGGATCTCTGGGTTCTCCGACCGATTTGAACGGCAATGGCGGCTTTATCGCCATACGCACGGCGATGCCGCCGGAGGGCTTGGAAAATGCGCTACGGGCGACGGTGCGAGCGATGGATCCGCAGCTTCCGCTCTACCCGGTACAGACGATGGAGCATGCGATCTCGGACAGTGAAGCTCCGCGGCGGTTTAATACCGCGCTGATTTCGTCCTTCGCCGCAGCCGCGTTGCTGCTGGCGATACTGGGCATCTACAGCGTTATTGCGTTCTCCGTCGCGCTGCGCGTTCAGGAAATGGCGATCCGCATGGCATTGGGTTCGCAGCGCGCCGGGATCGTTAGCCTGGTTATGATCTCCGGAGCAAAGCTGGCGCTGATCGGCTGCGCGATCGGACTCGCGGGATCAATCGCCGCATCGCGCCTGCTAAGCTCGTTTCTATTCGGAGTAAGCGCGCTTGATCCGCTGGTGCTGAGTGTTGCCGCAGTCTTTGTGTTGCTGCTGGCATTGCTGGCTTCGCTGCTCCCGGCACAACGGGCAGCAGGGATCGACCCGATGCAGGCGCTGAGAGAGAGCTAGAGGCGGGCGGGTGGCTAAGAAGCGGTCAGCGAGAGGCCGGACGCTCAAGGGGCGGGCTTAAAGGGCAGGGCAGGCCGCTCCTTCGATGTTCTTTATTCGATGCCCTAAAAGAGGCTTTCCTGCCTGTCATCCGGTTTGGATGCTGCCGGCTTTTTCGCGC
>DATAQX010000611.1:0-4804 GCA_036264455.1 Silvibacterium sp.
GTTCGACTATGTCTGTTCGCGTGAGGCTGGCGCAGGCTCAAACTGTTAGGTTTTCCGCGTTCTCAACCCAGTCAGACAGACGGGCACACGCAGACTGCGCAACCAGTTTAGAATACGTGAATTTGGGGCTGGCGTCAACGAATCCTGCCAACAAATGAGTGGACAGTACTCCTACTATCCCGGACACTTATTCGGCAATACAAGAGCCGGCTCAGCGCTTTACAGGTCAGTTGCCCGAGGCTCGATGCGAGCTTTTCTGCATGCCGGATTGCGACAATCGTCTGTTGCGCTCCCGCCACGACGGTTGCGCAGCAAAGGACGAGAAAAAGCAGGCAAACGAGGCTCGGGAAAGACCGCCGGAGCTTCATAAATATTTTTCTTCGCGAAAAGTTATCGTCCGCCAGCGATATAAGCCCGATCAATCGCCATTGCAATCCTGTTCATACCCGGCGCAAGACTTGACGTGAACGCCAGCTGAACATCCGCCACGAACGCTGAGGCGTTTTCGCCTTTCAGTGAAATGTGTTGTGTGAGGCGAGTCCGGTCGTCGGGAAGCTCGCTGAATCGCCACTCAAAGGACATAGTTGCGCCGTCTAACGCAAACTCTATGGTGTAGGACTCCATCGGCGTGACTTCCCGAAGCAGCCATGTCTCGCGGACTGCCGCGGGATCTCGGTCGTTCCTCGCGCTCCAGACGCAAACGGCCCATCCAGCGTGAATTGCGCGGGAGGATCGTCCCAATTTGTCACATCACTCATGTACGCCCAGGCGAAGACCACATTCGCCGCTGTCTCGACGGAGTGCTCAGTTTCCCACGCCAGGCTGCTCATTTCTAAGCATATCGACGAAGTGTCGCCGTGGAACCCACCGCTCACGAGTCAAGCGTGGGATACTACCGCAGTCTTGTCTCACATCCCCTTCAGCAGTGCCTTCCAGCGCACCCAGGCCTCTTCACGCGCCTTCACATTCGCTTCGTTCCCTGTTGTCTTCGTGGGATCCTCGCCAGCCCGCATGAAGCCGTGTCCCGCTCCTTCATACGTTACCGGCTCGAACCTCTTGCCAGCCTTCTTCATCGCCGCGATCGTATCGGGGATGGTTGCGCCAATCCGGGCGTCATTCCCGGCATAAAAGCCGTAAACCGGAGCGGTGATTCCGCTCACGTCGCTCGGCGGCGGCCCATAAAACACGAACGCCGCGCTCAAGTCATTGCGATTGGTCGCGAACCGGAACGACTGTCCCCCGCCCCAGCAGAAACCCGCTACCGCCAGCTTGCCGTTCACCGCCGGAAGTTTCTTCACGTAGTCGGCCGTGGCATTCAGATCGGCGGTTATCACATTGGCATCGAGCGCCGAGACGGCCTTCACCGCATCGTCCATGCTGGCGAAATCGCTCGTGCCGCCGCCCTTTGGACCAAAGCCCGAAAGCAGATCGGGAGCAATCGCCACATAGCCTGCCGCTGCTACCTGATCCGCCGCGCTGCGCGCCCAATCGGTCAAGCCATAGATTTCGTGAATCACCAGCACCGCCGGGGCCTTCGACTTTACCTCGGGATAGACGACAAACGCATGCACCGTGCGATTGCCGTACTTGATGTCAACCCACTCCTGATGCCGCGGAGATTTCTCCAGTCTCTGCTTGGCCCAATCCTGCGCATGGGCGCTTAGAGCGCAACAAATGAATGCGAACACTGCGAGCGTGATCTTTCTCATAGCGGTGAAGTACTTTCTGGGAATCCTTATTCAGAGCCAACTTGGAAATCATAGCCCGGTATCATGACGGCTGGACTTTTCTCATAAAATCCAGATCGGAGACATCAACAAAAACCCTTAGTTGTCCTTCGAGCCCTCGATCTGGCTCTTTTCCTGAGGTTTGACAGTATTGCGGATCACCATGACCTTGTTCAGCATGTCGAACCAGAAAGAAGCGCCCAGCGACAGCGCGCCGGCCGTGATCAGCCAGCCGATCAAAACCACGAGGGCATCGCCTACCATGTTATAGGCGTCGTCTCTCCACCACGATCGGTACTGAGACGGCGTATGCCGCCATCCCAACGGCAGAAGGAATTCCGCACTCACGTCATTGACGGCCTTCACTGAAGATTTCATCTGGTCGGCGAGGCTGCCGGCCGTGGAAAGATCCTTATGATTCTGCAGGTACTCGTTTGCCGCATTCACCATTCCCTGACGGGCGTCGCGATCTACCCAGAGAGTATGCGCAATCCGAACCGAGCTCACGTTGAACGCGATCGCCAGCCCGAGGCCAATAACCATCAGGACATTCTGCGTATATCGCTTGTACCAGCCGGAGACGCGGTCCATCGCGTCGTTGTACCAGTTCTCGAGATTGGTTTGGAGCTTCTGGAGCTTCTCCTCCTCCTCCTTCGCATCGTTCTTGGCATCGATCAGGAGCGTCAGCAGAGCTTCAACTGCCTTGTTCTTTTCGAACTGCTGATGATGGCTCGACAGAAAATTCTCGATGTTCTCAATCGGAGTCCTGCCGTTGAACTTGTCCTTGTTCAGGATGTCGATCATCGCCAGCGCAAAGGTCCGCGCCGGAATATAAGAAGGCAGCAGCAGCTGGTCTGATACCCCGTCAATTGGCTTTGGCGGTGCAATGTGCGCCCAGCGCTGAAGAGTCAGTCGAAAACCGCTCCACAGACTCCTCACCTTTCCGCCATAGTCCTTGGCCGGGTCCTGGTAGAGGCCGCGGATCAGTCCATGATTGTAAATATTGTCAACCAGCGTGAGCGTACCGGCATCAATGGAGTCGCCCGAGAACAGGCTGCGCAGCCCCCGCTGAAGATTCGCGGCGCGCGACTGGACCAGGCTCGCAAGCGCCTCGTTGATTACCGATGCAACGAGGCTGAGCAGCAGGTAGATGTACACCATGCCGATCGCCACATCCAGAATTACAGACCCGAACATGTTGCCCCCTGCTTAACAGGAGCGGGTGGAACTGCTCTGACCCGCAAGCGGCCAGCATAGGGACAGGTTGAGCGCGTGTCAATGTTCTTCTTGTCTTTCGTTTTCAAAGCAAAAATGCCCGCGCCCCAAAAGCAAAATGCCCGCCGTGCGGCGAGCATTTCACAAATCACAGTTGGGGAGAGTGGAAAACTCCACCCTCCCCAACTCAACGAGAAACCATAGGCAAATTTAGTTTGTCTGGGGCTGAACCTTTGGCTTGGGTAGTGACGGCGGCTCCGGATTTACCGGAGTCATTTCCGGCACGTCATAGCCAGTCAAATTCCGCATACCTGCCAACTGCTGTTCCTGCACCTCGAGTGGGCGCTGCATTACCATCACAACCGTTGAACCTTCAGGGAAGACGATATCATCGCCGTGCTTCATCATCGTTTCGATAATTCCTGCCGCCGCTCCGACGCCGGCCCCGATACCGGCGCCCAGGCCCGGGCTTCCTCCCGCATAGCCGGCCAGTCCGCCGACACCCACGCCAGTTAAAGTAGTTCCGGCAATGGTCTTCGCGTCCTCCCCTTTATTGCTGGACTGCTCAATCAGGCCTTCCTTATCCTTCACCTCAGCCCCATTGGTTCCCGGAACCTTGTCCACTGCGCCCGGCAATGCAATCACCACGCCATTCGGAAAGGCCATCGAGACAAAGTGCATCATGAGCTGCGCCCGCCCTTTTACTTTGCCTCCGCGCTGCAGGCCATCCACATACCCCTGGACATAGACGCCTGCGGGAATCACAACCCGCCCTCCAACCACGACGGGAAAACTGGTGCTTAGATAAACCGCATCCCCCGGCTTCGCCGTCTTCGTGCTGAGTGCATTGCGCAGTGAGAGAGGTATCTTCGTTCCTGCGGGAATAACAAAAGTAGGCTGACTGGCCGGCGCCACCGCGGCTGCGACTGGAGCCGACTGCGCACTGACAGGCTGTGCGCCCTGGGCCGTAGCTTCCTGAGCCTGAGCAGCAATCGGGCCGGCCGTCGCCATGGAGAAACCAAGCAGAAGAACAGTAGGAGTACGAAGAGCCATTCGAACGATCTCCATTTGGGGAAACAGATCTTGTTCCCGCTTCGGGTTAGATCAGTACTAATTCAGTTATCAATTCTGTCACTTACTTCGCGAAGTAGCTCTCCCTCTTTTGTCGCCCGTTCCTAACCATTTAGTACCGGTGTCTTTGGTTACCTGTTCTTGGAAACCATCGTGTTATCGAGATTGCGGCCAGCTCTTGCGAAGATTTTCGACAATCACGCCGCCCGCGCCAGACTCTGAATCAGCGTCTCTCTGCGCCGAGCCGCCATTCGATCCGCGCTCGACAACACCCGGAGCCACGCGATTACGCCTCCAGCGGCCAGCACCAGAAATACAGGGGCCGCCAGCTGCGCGTACCCCAGACGCGCCAGCGGAAGAAAAACCGCAGCCCCCACTCCAAACACCAGCAATTGGATCAGCAGGCTCAGCAGCCCATTCCCCACCGACCCCTGCTCTCGGCTCATCCGCGTCAGCGTCATCCGGTATGCCATGGTAATGGAGAGCACGTTCCCAGCCGCTAACTGCGTCGGCAGCGCAAACAGCAGCCAGCAAATTGTGGCCGCCAGCATCTCCCTGCCCGGCATGCCAAAGCGGAACGCAACAATCGAGCAGATTACTACCAGTTCGAGTGAAAACAGAGCTAGATGTACGAGGTTCTTCGCCAGCATCACCGTCCGCATCGGTGTCGGCGACATGAAATACAGCTGAATGCCCGCACCCTCTCCGCCCAGGCTGTTGTAAACCAGCCGTGTGAGGCCTAGAAAACCGTAAGCCACGCCCAGCGGAAGCGCGTAGAGAGATGCAAAACC
>DATAQX010000253.1:0-11823 GCA_036264455.1 Silvibacterium sp.
TCAAATGGAGTGAGCTGTTTGCCGGGACGGCGCCCTACAATGCGGCCGATAAAAATGAGAAAGCAATATCCCCAAATGGCTCGGACGATGGTGAGGAATGCCATGAACGCGAGCTCCCAGAGGGCGCTGCTGGAACAGTCGGCAGGAGGCGCTGGACCTACCGCGACTGCACTTTCTGAGCAGCCAGTTATGAAGTCTGATGCTATTCGTACTGTTGGAGTTGGACTGCAGCCAGTTCTGGGTGAGCCACCGTTCGCAGGACCTATTCAGAAAGATTGGAAATTTACAGCTGCCGCTCGACCCGCTGACAGTAGCTCATGACATCACAATTCGCCAAGCCATTGGAAGTCTCTATCCTCGATAAATAAGTTCGTCTCCCTCAATCGGTCGCAGATAACTTTGGCCCTGCCGTCTCGTCGAACGACGAGCGCACTTTGCCTGGCAGATTCGAAGACTGATGTTGAACCGAACCTGCAGGACGGAAGTTGATCGAATTCACGTTTTCTGTCGGCTTGCCGACAATTCGCAACTAGTTCCCTGTGTTGCAGCGCAAGGCAAAGCTGGGTCATTAAAGATAGAGGAGATATAACCGTGAAAGGCACGTTTGCTTCATCTTCATTACTTACGATTGCGCTGGCTCTCGGCGGATCTGCTGCAATGGCGCAAAATACCACTCAAGTTCAAGCCGAGGTGCAAAAGGCTTTTGAGCAATTCGAAATACGGGGGTGTACACGCGCTCGTTGAGAATAACGGCCTCGGAGTCCCGAGTGGGTCAGTTGAAGTTTTGATCTGAAGGAAAAGATCGACTACAAAGTTCACCGGATCAAAGGTGTCAAAGCGGTTGAGAATGACATCCAGGTCGCGGGAGCAAAAGTTCCGGATCAAGAACTGAGCGCGAAGCTCGTCAAGGCGATCGAATATGACCGCGTCGGCTATGGAACCACGCCGTTAAATGCGATAAGCGTGAATATCAGCGATGGCGTTGTGACGCTTGGCGGCCACGCTTACGGACCCGTGGATGCCGATTCCGCTGCTGCTGTGGCGGCTAACACGAAAGGCGTCAAGGATGTCATTAACGACATTCAAGTCGATCCCCTCTCGCTGATGGACGACAGCATTCGAATCCGGACTTTTCGAGAAATCTATAGCTATCCGTCACTGAATAAATACGCAATGGATCCCGGCAAGACGATTCGGATTTCAGTCCAGAACGGAAGGGTGACCCTGATCGGCGTAGTCGATAGCCAGGCTGACAAGGACGCTGCCAGCATTCGCGCGAACACCGTGCCGGGAGTGTTTCACGTCGATAATCAACTGCAGGTCGTCAATTATCAAAACGAGAAACGCGCTTCGCGATAAAGCGGAGAAAAGGGCGATTCCTGAGGAGGAGTCGCCCTCTTCTTATTGATACAGATCCCTCAGACTTCGACTTGAGCAGTCTTTTTCGCCTCTTTTGCCTTCTTCTCATTGGAGGTTCTGCTGTTTCTTCCCGACGCCGTTTGTGTACTCTCCCACAGGCGTGGAGTCGATCGGCGATGTCTGCTCCGTACCGGGTTCGGGCGAATAGGCGTGACATCCAGCCCGCTACCGCCTATGATCTCGGATTCCACGATCCGCAGTCCGTTGCGGTTATTCCACGGGCCGTGGAAGTCGGCTTCACCATACTGGCTCTCACCAGTTGAGCCGTTGAAGAACTCATCGATTAAGCCGGGTGTGGGCTGAATGATACCAACCGAAAATGGCGGTTTCTCCATACTTTCCAGGGTGTGCGCCGAAGCGGATCCGTATAGACGCAATCCGACACCGTCATTGTTTCCTATGCGGCACTTGACTAGCTGGATGCCAAGATCCGGCGGCCACGTGCTCTTATTGTTTCATACGTTCTCGACCCGGGCCGCCGCTCAAGGCATCCAGGATGGCTTCGAGTGACGTCTGGGCTAACCCATCGGACAAGCCTCTACTTCAAGAACCGGGCAAACTACCCTTCAATGGGACACGATGAGTGTCAGAACGCGGGGAAGAATGGCCAACATTCAGGTCGGTATCCGGTCGGCAATCTGCAAACGTCAGGCTGCATCTGCGGCAGCTGCATGTCCAAGAGGAAGTGTGATGCGAAAGACGGTGCCGCTGTTATCGGCACGTGTGCTGCTTCGGTACTCGATCTTTCCCTGATGGCCCTGGATTATCTGCTTGGCGACCCACAACCCCAAACCGTTGCCGGCCTCCTTGTTGCTCTTGAACGATTGGAACAGGGAGGCGCGAAAGGCTTCGGGTATACCGCCGCCATTGTCTGCAACCGTGATGACGACCTTATCTCGGTGGGAAGCGACCCGCAAATATAGTTTTCCGGAGTGCGGCAGGGCTTCGATCGCGTTCAGCAGCAGGTTCACCATCACCT
Organism: Silvibacterium sp.; assembly: GCA_036264455.1. Classification (GTDB taxonomy): domain Bacteria; phylum Acidobacteriota; class Terriglobia; order Terriglobales; family Acidobacteriaceae; genus Silvibacterium. The sequence goes on from DATAQX010000253.1 coordinate 2,399, forward strand.
GCAGAATTTCGCCCCGCTTGCAGGTCGCAATGGCCGAATTCGCCATCTTCAATTCGACATGGATTCGCTTGCTCGAGATTTTCTCGCGATGGAGTTGCAAAGCAACGTCAGCCAATACGACGAGATCGATATCTCTGGCCTGTAGATCGGTCCGCACAAAGGCGAGACTACGGCTCGTAATTTCCCCAATCCGCCGAAGCTCCTCGCCGGCCGCATCCAGATACTGAACACTACAGGCGGGGGAATCCGCCGCGATCCTCGCGAGATAGACGTAATTCGTGAGGGCCGCAAGGCGGTTGTTTACCTCGTGCATGGTCGCACCGATCAACGTTCCTGCGAGAGCAAGTCGATGATGCCTGCGGAAATTGGCCTCGCAAGCGCCAAGCCGCTGAGCCATATCCTGCGACGCCGATTCCGCGGATCTGTCCGATTGGTAAGCTCCGCCCATAGACAATTTGAGCGGCGGGTCAATTTATTGGTTGTATTGATGTGATTGGTTGTATTGAGGGGCCTTCGCTCTCACTGGTCAAACGCCAGCCCGTCTGCATTCTCCGTGGTTCGCCGGAGAGTAGATGGGTGAAATATAGCTCACGGCACCCGTTCGCAAAGAAGATGCTGGGGGCCCAATCGATCCGTTGCGACGTTTTGATGCAGCCCGATTCTTACAAATCATCATCCCATTGCCATCCCTTCCCTGGGGCTGACGCCATGACGAAAGAACGAACATTCACCATCGGGCAGCTGGTAGCGGTTCAGAAAATGCTGCGAGAGACTCTCCAATTACCACCAGAAGAATTTCCGCTCCCAGCCTTCATTGGGATGATTAGTGACGAGATCGAGCAATTGCGCTCAAGAGGAATGAGCGATGAGGAAATCGCAGGTGTGATTTCCCAGACCACGGGCGTTTCCGTGCGCTCAGATGCGATTAGGATCTACTATGCTCCGCCAATAGCGCGTAGACAATAGATGGCATAGGTGAGATTGTTCGCCTACGAAAGACATGGACCGCGGGAAAGACGGGACCTCGTCCCAATGGAAAAAGGGGCGGTGAACTGTGAGGAACACCATTGAGATTAGTTGTGCTGATGATCGAGGTAGAACAGCCTGAAGGGGTTTCCACTAGAAAGCTGGTCTTGGAAACTGCGCGCCACAACGTAATCACGGCGTACACGGTACAAACCGGCATCGAATTACTATGCCGATTTCCCAATGTCGACGTAGTCGTAGTTCACACAGAGATGGAACATTTTTCGTTCGGGAAGACCGTGAGGGCGCTTAAGAGGATCCGAAAAGACGTACCGGTCATTGGAATTTCGCCACACCGCGATAGGGGTGATGTAGACGAGGCGGAGTTCATGATCTCTAGTCACGATCCGCAAGCGCTCTTACGCCTTCTAGCCGATCGGTTTGAGGCGGCGACCTCGGAAAGCGGTGACACGTAATGGCACGAGGGGTTGGCTGACCTCGAAAACATGTATGGGCTGGCCAGCCGCCTTGAGGGTGTTCGTTCTGCATCGCTCATGTCTGTCCGCGGTTTCCGCCGAAGTACTGGTTATTGAGCACGCATATCGCATTACCGATTCCGCAAAGCTGTGCGGTCCAGACCCGGCGTGGTCTGTAGGTCTCGCTGGTTCGCCAATGCAAAGTGTGAAGGCGATTGCCACCCTGTCTTTTTGCGCAGAGAAAAAGCACGCACCCAATGGGTGCGTGCTAAAGAGGGGCAACTGTAGGTTTGTGCAATCAGTATCGCAGCTATCAATAGAGACTACCCGATTTCTCGCTTTCTTCGATCGGCGCCGGTCTCGATCGGGCTCGTACGGCTGACACCGATACGCTCCGTCTCAACGTCCCCCACTCGCTCCCGGTCCGCGTTCCTTTCATCCGTATCCACTCCGTGGGTGCTAACTGACTTCTCGCCCGAAGAGGAAATGTCCTCTGCGCCAGTCGCCTTCAGAAGATCTTTCGCGCGGGAGACCTCGTTTGAAGAGTCACAGTGCACCGATAGCAGAACACCGCCGTCTTTCACGCGACCTTCATAGCGCTTGGCTTCGTACTCCGGAATGCCAAGACCGACGAGCGCACCGACTACGCCGCCGACAGTACCCCCAACGCCGAGGCCCGCCAGTGCACCCATGATGGGACCTGCCGCGATGAGGGGGCCGACGCCCGGAATGGCAAGCGCACCAATGCCGGCTAGCAGTCCGAGTGTTCCGCCAACCGCACCACCTACGCCTACGCCTGTCGTCGCACCTTCAGGCGCCTTGGTGTTCTTCTCTGCTGCGAAATCCTTAGCGGTCTGACGGTCTGCCATCAGAACGGAGACGTCCTGGTTCGAGAACCCCGCCGCAATTAGTTGATCAACCGCGCGTTCTGCGGCCGAGTTATTTGGATAAATTCCGAATACTGCTGTGTTTTTACCTGCCATGAATTTCCTCCCTGCGATGCTCGAGAGATCGCAGCACTACTGTTTCACTGTGAGTTGATTGGTCACTTTGTCCGGACTGCCGGCCACTTCGGCTGCCTTGGAAGCGATGGTCGACTTCTCATCGTCGGAGTGCACTGGTCCCTTGAGAGTGACCATTCCATCCTTCGCGATGATCTTGACATTGTGCCCATAAGTTGAGAGTGATTTATCGGCGATAAGGGACTGTCGGATTTTCTTCGCCAGCAGCCGATCGGAGGCAGCCTCCGACTGCTGATCAGCGGTGTGGGTATGTACCTTGTTTTTCGCGGAATTATCCTGGGCGGTGGCCGCCGGGGGGCTGGTCTGGTCCTGCGCGAATGACCTTGTGGGCGGCGCGGCCACGCATGCGAGCGCCAGGGAACCATAGAACGCGTACTTCACACAATTGCTTTTTAACGGTCTCACGTTTTACCTCGTACTCACGATAGTTATGTGGTCAGGGAGGAGCCAAAAGGCAACCAAGGTGGGGTGGAGAACGGAATTCAATACAGTTCAACGACAGCTACAGTTCCTGCCCGTACATGATAGGACGCCAAATGCCGACGCCGGGTTGGCGGACGAAGGCGAATGTCATCGACTGTGTGGTGAGATAGCGGGAGCAACTTACTCATACGAATCCATACAGAAGCAACCTTTCGTGTGCTCGTCTGTGTGGTGATAGGAGAGCAACTTACTCGTACGATTCCATACAGAAGCAACCTTTCGTGTGCTCGTCAACTATTCACCATGGCAACGACTCTGTTATTGGTTGCAACCTCGTTGAGTTTGCCCGAGTCCTAAGCAGGGTATGCAACCTGCTGGTGGGTGAAGCTTCTGAACTGAGGAGTGCTGCCGTGCCGTCCCCCGTTTCTGCGAATGCGCTCCCCAGGAAGTCTCCGTGGCGCCTGCAACCGATCGACCCCACCACATCCAGCCCGGATGGCCCGACTCCGCTAGCGAGTTACACCATCGGCAGCTCGGGCGCGCTGACGACCTCCAGCACCGATGCAAACATGCCCTCCACCACGGTCGAACCGATTTTGAATCTCAGCATGGCTCCGTCCGGAAAGCTGCTGGCTGTGACCGGTTCAAATGACATCGAAATCTTCTGGTCCAATGGCGCCTCTCCGATGAAGGCCTACAAGACGCTGCTTTCCGGTGTCGACATCGAACATGCCTACTGGGACAATGCCAACCATCTATACGCGATCAGCCAAGACAAACGCCGCCTCTACGTCTTCACGGTGACGACCACCTCAACCAGTCAGGGCCCGGGCTCGCCGCATAGCATCACCGGCCCGCAGAACATCATTGTGCAGCCTCGATGAGTAATCACCACCGTTAGGGACAGGGGTTATGTGAGGTTCCGGGGAAGCTCAACGAATAGTGCCGGGGCTTGAAACCTATCTGCACGTGGAAGACGCGAGGGAGAGCATCGTCCGCGATTCATTCGCGTTCAGGAAATGTATTCATGCTTAGCGGGCATGACCTTCTGGCCTGATTGAACTAGCCCGCAATTCGCCGCAGCCACGACTTACGCAGGGAGAAGCACAAGGCCTTCGGCGGCTCGAAGCGTCAGCAACCCGCTCACCGTTTGGCCTTTGCGGTCGCTATGCGTGGCTGCCAAGACGAGAGCGTGCGGGGTTGGAACCGCGATCGGTTCGTGAGTCATGTTGAGCAGGATTTCAATTTCTTCGTCCCCACTTCTTCGGAAACGCAATAAGTTCTGATCAACATGAATTGCATGCAATTTGCCGCTGATCAGGGTGGGATGGGATTTTCTCAGAGCGATAAGTCCTGCGTAAAGCTGCAGGATCGATGCGTCGTTCCGCTGCTGGACTGCGACGTTGACGTCGCTGTGGTCCTTGCCAAGCGGCAGCCATGGCATGCCTGTCGTGAAGCCGGCGAGCGGGCTTTGATCCCAGCACATCGGCGTACGTTCCGGGTCCCGACCCTGCCCGATGCCCGGCTCATTCTTTTCTGCGGGATCCTGCACCTGGTCGGGAGCGATCTGGACGTTCGTCATTCCAATCTCCTCTCCGTAATACATGGTGAGCGTGCCAGGCAAAGTGAAGAGCAGCATAGCCGCCACGCGTGCCTGCTGCTGGCCGATTCTGGAGGCGATGCGCTGCTGATCATGGTTCCCTAGAACCCAGTTCGGCCACGCTCCCTCCGGCAATGCGCGATCGTATTCGCCGATCACCTCGGAGATCGCGGCAGCGCTCCAGGGGCATTGCAGCAGGTGAAAGTTGAAGGGGAGATTCGCGCCATCTAGGTCCTTGCCGTAGTACGTCATGAGTTGCGGAATTGGCAGGTAGATCTCGCCGATCAAGACGCGATCGGCGAATACGTCCACGACACTGCGCATCTCGGCCACAATCGCATGCACTTCGGGACGGTCAGAATTGTATACAGGAAGCAAGCGGTGATTCGAAGGGGAGCCGGGCCGGAAACCGGGGTTTGGCGGGTTGTCGCGGAACTGGTCATCCTTGATCATGAGCCACATCACGTCGACGCGAAAGCCGTCCACGCCCTTCTGAAGCCAGAAGCGCAACCCATCGAACATGGCCCGCGCCACTGCGGGATTTCTCCAGTTGAGATCCGGTTGCTGTTTGAGGAACGAGTGGTAATAGTATTGGCCTGTTCCTTCGTCGAGCTCCCATGCAGAACCGCCAAAGTTGCTGGTCCAGTTGTTGGGCTGATCCCGCCAAATATACCAGTCGCGCTTGGCATTCTCGCGCGATGAACGACTTTGCAGAAACCACGGATGCCGATCCGATGTGTGATTCGGGACGAAGTCGAGAATGAGACGAAGCCCGCACCGATGCACCTCCGCGAGCAGCGTGTCGAAATCGGCCATCGTGCCGAAAATAGGATCGATTCCGCAATAATCGGAGATGTCATATCCGAAATCGGCCATGGGTGAGGGGTAAACGGGGGAAATCCATATCGCACTCACACCCAGTTCCGCCAGGTAACCGAGGCGATTCAGAATGCCGCGGAGATCGCCGATCCCGTCGCCGTTGCTATCCTGGAACGACCTCGGATAGACCTCGTAGATCACTGCTCGTTTCCACCACTCTAATTCGCGCATCAGACCGTTTAGCACCTGCAGTTCACTCTCGATTGCCAAAGACCCAACGCATGATCAACGATCTCTGGTACAAAAACGCGGTTGTATATTGCCTTTCCGTCGCCACCTACATGGATGCAAACGGCGATGGAGTCGGCGACTTTAAGGGGTTGGGGCGGCGGCTCGATTTTCTGCAGGGGATGGGGATCACCGCCGTCTGGCTGTTGCCGTTCCAGCCGTCGCCCTGTCGCGATGATGGGTACGACATCGCCGACTATTACAACATCGACCCGCGTTATGGAACGCTCGGCGACTTCGTTGAGTTTACGCAGGGGTGCAGGCAACGCGGCATCCGCGTGCTGATCGATCTGGTCGTCAATCACACCTCCAACGAACACCCGTGGTTTCGCGAAGCCTGTCGAAATCCCAAATCCCCCTTCAGAGATTGGTACGTGTGGTCGGCGAAGAAGCCGGAGGATGCAGATTCCGGCGTGGTGTTTCCGGGGGTGCAGAAGTCGACCTGGACGTGGGAAAAGAATGCGCGCTCGTACTATTTTCACCGCTTCTACGACTTCCAGCCCGATCTGAATACAGCACATCCCGAGGTTCAGGCCGAGATTCTCAAGATCATGGGCTTCTGGTTGCAACTGGGCGTGGATGGCTTTCGCATGGATGCCGTTCCTTTTGTGATTGCGAAGAAGGGAGCGGGCCAGACACGCTCGCTCGAGCACTACGACATGCTGCGATCGTTTTCTGAGTTTCTCACGTGGAGGAAGAACGGGGCAATCATCCTCGGTGAAGCGAACATCGTGCCGAAGAACGATCTCAAGTATTTCGGCCAATTCGGCGAGCGCTTGCAAATGATGTTCAACTTCGACGTGAACCAGCATCTCTTCTACGCCATGGCGAGCGGCGACACGCAACCACTGATCAAAGCGCTCATGACCACGAAGCCTCGTCCGGTGACCGCGCAGTGGGGCCAGTTTCTGAGAAATCACGATGAACTCGATCTTGGACGGCTCACAGAGAGCCAACGGAAAACCGTGTTTGCGGTGTTCGGCCCGGAGAAGTCGATGCAGTTGTATGGCCGCGGCATCAGGCGGAGGCTAGCGCCTATGCTGCACGGTGATCGTCGGCGACTTGAACTGGCGTACAGCCTCATGATGACTCTGCCGGGCACACCCGTCCTCCGGTACGGGGATGAGATTGGGATGGGAGATGACCTGCGCTTGCCGGAGCGTAATTGCGCGCGCACTCCGATGCAGTGGTCGACGGAACCGAATGCAGGTTTTACGACACACGCGAAACCGATTATGCCGATGATCGCAGACGGCGCCTACGGATTTCGACAAGTGAATGTCGCCGCGCAGCGCAGAGATCCTGACTCGTTACTCAATTGGATGGAACGCATCATTCGCATGCGCAAAGAAGTTCCAGAAATTGGGTGGGGAGACTTCTCCTTCGTGCCGCTCCGCACATCGGGCGTGCTGGCCATGGAATACGACTGGCGCGGCAACTCCGTGCTCTTCCTTCATAACCTTATGCCCGAACCGCGCGAGGTCCGTTTTCGCCTGACCTCGAAACGCGGTGGCAACGCAGATGAGCTGATTAATCTGCTCTCCGATGATCACAGTCACGCGGCGGACAGCGGACGCCATTGCATTGTGCTTGAACCCTATGGATACCGCTGGTTTCGAATCGGCGGTCTGGATTATCTTCTGCGTCGTTCCGACGTTTAGAAAGTTCGGATTGAAGGAGATTTTTCCCTTCAATCGCTGACGGAGGGCGATCACTATCCGCTGGAGCCGTCTTCCGTTACCGATCCAGACTGATGGCTTTCGAATCGGCAAATACGCTTGCATCCGTCAATTCCCGTACGTTTGCTCCGGGAAGAACCACTCTACGAATGCGTCGAACGCGCGGCCCATCTCTTTGCCAGCGGCGGTAACCCCAGACAGGCGATTGAAGAGGATGCCCGCGCACCGGTGGCGATGAGCTGAGTCGCACTGGCCAGGGTGGTGGTCAAGGGCTGGCCATTCCAATTGGCGAATCGCACTTGCGTGAGGCCCTTTGGCTTGGCCCTGACTTACGCAAGGCTGGGACGCAAGGACCTCGCCCTTAGTGCCCTCGAACAGGCCTTCGACCGCAGAGATATACGGCTCACTGAAATCAACGTAGAACCGGCCTGCGATGGGCTTCGGTAGTTAGACCTAATACGGAGCTCTTATTCGTACGAGCGCGCTCGCGACCATAACCAGGAGCACCACCGCACCTGACAAACTCGCCACGCCGTGCGCCCTATGCATGGAGGACCTCGGCTCCGGCGATGGTGAGGGTGAGGACGTTGATGTCGTCCTGCTGACCGAAGGCTTGCGCCGCGCCAGCAATCTCGTGGGCCGATTGCGCGGAGACCGCCTGGGGGCGATCGAAGCCGATAAATTGCGTGTTCTGGGCCTCGACGACACCATCGGAGAGGAACGTGAAGCCGTCGCCGGGCGCAAGCGAGAGAGTTGTTTCTGCGTATTCGCTGTTGGCGGCGATGCCAAGGGGCAGACCGGATTCAAGCCGGATCAAGGAAGAGGAGAGGCTTTATCACTGGCCCCTTGGTCAACGCCCTGACGGTTGAGCTGGCGCTGGATGCCGTGGCGCTGGGCATCACCGCAGAGCCGGCCGTGCACGTGGGTAGAGTAGTGGCGCCTGCGGTGAAGACGTCAGTGCACACGTAAACTGGAGTCTCCGCTGTAGGTCAGAAGTGATGCGAGAAGCAATCATTGGTGAGATATTGCGGCCACGATCTTCAGCTCATCATTACGCTGAACGTCGCCCTCGCGGAGGTTTTTGCCGTGTCGTTTCCAGTGGCCGTGACGGTGAATGTATATGTACCCGCAGTCGTTCCTCCCGCAGGAGGGGGATTGGTAACCGTAACCATGGCGTCACCTGTGGCGGCATTCTAACTGCAATCTCCCGGATACGAGGTGGCAAGCGGATCGGTGCCCACCCGCAATGTAGCGGCGGGAATCGTAATCGAAGGAGCACGGCTTCACTTTGACACTGTGCAAATGCCAATCGACATTATGGATGCGCACTTTCGCAGCTTCACGCAGGCTGCGGTTTCCCCGGGCGCTGGAGGAGGGCTCGCGATATTGAAGTCCTTCGGAGACAACATCGTTTTGAAAAGTAGGTCGGTAGAGCCGATGGATTGTTTGCGTTATTCACTCAACATCCCTCTTTCGGTTCTGATCCCTCTCGAAAGTGGCTCATCGTGCGCAATCGCGTGGACGATGCTTAGTCCGCGCTGCGGTACTCTTTCCTACCGGGAACACGATTCAATATCTCTGGCAGCTTGCTGAAGTTGTTGATCAATCCGTCTCCGTGCTTCCACTAGCGCGGCGTTGATGGCTTGTTCCGGGCACTTGAAGGTAACCTCGAGAAAGTTGACCTTGGGCCTTTCGTTCGGGATGTCATTGTTCTCTATCGCAAAGAATGAATTCCACCCGAAGTTGTGCTCAAGCTCACTTGTGCCAGCTTCGATGATGAACTCCTTGTAACTTTGGCGTGCAGGGCGGTTGCGCATTGCTGCTCTCTCTCTATACCTGAAGGCTTAGAAGCACGACACAGCCGTCCAGTAAGTCTGCTCATCGGATCGTTCCCACATTAGGAATTCACGTTCCAGTTGAGATTAGTGGATAGCATGAGCATCGTGGCAGGCATGCAGGACGGTCCCAAAAAGGCTGATCGATGCGCCGATTCTGGTGAATCACTCAGAACCCTTGCCACAGGCACGGACGTTGTCGACCTTCCCACAATAAGATGCTATTTGAGGCGAGGAGCACCTCTGCCGTAAGTTCCGGGCGGTGCAAGCTCTCGACGCAAAGGCGGTTCGCTCATGTCTCTAGTGTTGCCGGTAAA
>DATAQX010000615.1:0-2622 GCA_036264455.1 Silvibacterium sp.
CAGCTGCGCTCAAGATCGCGAAACGCTACGGTTTTCAGATTTACGATTCCCTGATTCTCGCCTCGGCTCTCGAGACCCAATGCAACATTCTGTACTCGGAAGACCTGCAACATGGGCAGAAGATTGAATCACTCACCATTCGTAATCCGTTTCTGTCCGGTTGAATGAAAAGCACAGGTTTTCATAGTACTGGCCGCATCTTTCAACCTGATTGAATGCACCTGATCTCTAAACACCTTGAATCTAGATACAAGGAGAGGCATGGGCTCACCGTCTGCAATTAAGTTTGGCACCGATGGATGGCGTGGAATTATCGCCGATGATTTTACGTTTGAGAATGTCCGGGTTGCGGCTGCGGCCATTGCTCATTACCTTCATGCGAGCCCCGACCCGAAGGAGGCCGTAACCAGGGGCGTTTGCATCGGGTATGACACGCGCTTTGGGTCGCCGCGGTTTGCGAAGGCTGTTGCCGAAGTGCTGGCGGCTTCCAGGATTCCGGTCAGGCTGGCGAACAAGGTGACTCCCACGCCTGCGCTGTCGTATGCGGTGCGGGGTCTGGGGGCGGCGGGGGGCGTGATGATTACGTCCAGCCACAACCCTTTCCAGTGGAATGGCGTTAAGTACAAGGCGTGGTATGGGGGTTCGGGCAAGCCGTCGATCATGTCGGCGATCGAGTCGTATCTGGATCAGCCGCTGCCGCGGGCGGACAAGCCTGCTGCGATCGAAGAGGCCGATTTTCTTCCGGCCTACATTGAAGGGCTGAAGCGCTTCGCGGATCTGGATTTGATTGCGAAGTCTGGCTTCAGGCTTGCCATCGACTGCATGTATGGAGCGGGGAGCGGGATTCTCGCGGACATTTTCAAGGGCGTTGGCGTGGACTACGTGGAGATTCGTGCCGAGCAGGACCCGCTTTTCCCGGGCATCAATCCCGAGCCGATTGAGCCGCATGTGCGGGCGCTGCAGGACGCTGTTGTCGAGCACAAGTGCGATGCGGGACTGGTGACAGACGGCGATGCGGACAGGATTGGCGCAGTCGACGAGCATGGGAACTTTGTCGATCCGCACAAGATCTTTTCCGTGCTGCTGGAGTGGCTGCTTGCGCGCAAGAAGTGGCCGGGCGACGTGACGCGAGCCTTCAACACGACATGCATGATCGATCGCATCTGCGCACGGTATGGGCGAACGTTGCACGAGCATGGGATCGGATTTAAATACGTCGTGGACCTGATGCTCGAAAAGGACATTTTGATCGGTGGCGAAGAGTCGGGCGGGATCGGGATTGCGCGGCACCTGCCCGAACGCGATGGGCTGCTGAATGCGCTGTTGCTGGCCAACGTGATGGCCGAGGAAGGCAAGACGCTGGGGCAACTGGTAGCTGCTCTTCAGCAGCAATACGGCGAGCACCAATATGGTCGCATCGATCTGCATATTTCCGACGACTTGAAGAACGCGACGATTGCACGGGCGAACGCGGGAGTGAAGGAGTTTGCGGGGATGCCTGTCGAGCGCGTGGAGACGCTGGATGGCATCAAGTTTTTCCTGGACAATCCTGAGGCGAAGACGAAGCCGAACGCAGCAAAGACGTGGCTGTTGTTGCGGGCTTCGGGCACCGAGCCGCTGCTGCGGATTTATTCCGAGTCGTGTTCGAAGGAATCGGTGGCGAAGTTGCTGGAAGCAGCCCGGGAATTTGCCATGAAGAGCCTAGGATAAGCCGCGACGCGGCATTCACGCAGGCTTATTCAGTCCGAGGTAACATGGGAGCCAAATCGTATTTGAGGTCTTCACCATGACTGAAACCGCTCCTGCTTATCCGTACGAAACCCGGCTGAATATTCTCTATCCGGCGATGGAAGTCATCGATGAGAAGGCGCTCGCCGATGCGTGTGAGTATAAGTGGTTCAATCAAACGCTGTGCAAGGTGAACGACTCGGTCGTGCGCATGGGAGTGATTGAGGGCGAATACCACTGGCACAAGCATGACGAAGACGACGAGTTCTTCTATGTCGTCGAGGGGCAACTGCTGATCGATTTCGAGGGAAAGACCGTCGAACTGGCGCCGCGGCAGGGATACGTCGTTCCCCGAGGCGTGGTGCATCGGACGCGGGCGCCGCAACGGACCGTCATCCTGATGGTCGAGAACGCGGGAATCATCCCGACCGGCAATTAGAGAGAGACTCGGCCCAAATCTTCGTGACTTCCGCATGCAGGCTGGGCAGTTCTGTTCTAAACAGAGATTTACTTTTCGCTACTTGGCGGTACGATGCCCTTTAGCCGCATGTACAGTGCCAGCGTGGCATATTGCTCGTTGTCGTGCGATACATTACCCCACGCATAGCCGATACGTGTCCGTGTTACCGGTCCGATCGTGAACATCTGCAGAATGTTCTCGTCCGTCAGCGCGGCATAGGCCTTGTCACATTCGGCAAAAGATGCCTGCAGCGCGGCCACAATCGCGGCCTTATCGGCAGTCTCCTGCGGCATCTGATATCGCGCTTCCGGGGCGGTTCCGTTGATCGTTCCGCAGCTGCGCAATTGCGCTTCGCTGACGTGGTTCACCACGCGGGCAAATGTCCTGACATCCGGAGTAGGACGGTAAGAGTAGTTTTCGGTAGGCATCTTGTC
>DATAQX010000012.1:0-3349 GCA_036264455.1 Silvibacterium sp.
ACCAGGCCAATGGCTCGCGCCATTTGCCGCCAGCGGCTGGTTTCCGCCGCGAGTTGCTTCCTGCCCGCCGCGGTCAGCCGGTAAAACTTCGCCTTGCGATTGTTCTCGCTCGCGCCCCAATACGACGAGACCCAGCCGCGATCTTCCAGCCGGTGCAGCGCCGGATACAGCGACCCCTGCTCCACTTCGAGCACATCTTCTGAAGTCCGCTCGATCACCTTCGCGATCGTGTGGCCATGCGCATCGCCCATTACCAGCGTCCGCAGCACCAGCATGTCCAGCGTGCCCTGCAGCATTTCGCCGCTTTTATCCGTTTGTTTGTCTCGTCCCATACTCTGCCTGTTCTCCACTCGACCTTCTATGGGAGATCAGCCTACACCACTCGATCGTCTATGGGAAGAGCAAAGTCTACGAATTCCTCGCGCCATCCCCAACCCGTTTCCGATACCATCTAGGTCAAAATGGATCCTGCCCTCACAACGCCGGAACGGCGCGGCTCAGGCCTCGGGCCAATCATCATCCTGCTTGCCATCCTCCTTGGCCTTCTCGTCGGGGCTGGAGCCCTCGCCATCTTCATGCACGAGGCCACAATCGGCATATGGAACAGGCTCGCCACCAAGGTCTCGGGCCGCACTCTGGTGATCAACGTCTCTCAAGCCACGGTGGTCGAGAAGATCCAGCGCCTCGAGCGCCTTGAAACCGTCACCTACACCATGGATAAGGTCGTCGAAGGCGCGCGTACCAGCGACATCCTGCCCGACTTCCTCGTCGGCGACAAGCTTCTTCTCAATGTTCACGGCCAGGCGATTGCCGGCGTCGATCTCAGCCAGTTGCAAGCCTCGGACGTGACGGTAAATGGCAAATCGGTCCACGTTCACCTGCCGCCGGCGCAGATCTTCGTTTCCGCGCTCGATAGCAGCAAGACCCGTGTCTTCTCCCGCAGCACCGGTCTCTTCGTACCCGTCGATCCAAACCTAGAATCCGAAGTGCGCGCCAAAGCTGAGCAGGAGCTTCACGATTCAGCCTTGGCCGCTGGAATCCTCGATACCGCCCACAAAAACGCCGCGGCCACGCTCACCAAGCTGCTCCTCAACTTCGGATTCGAGCGGGCTCAGGTCGACTGAGGTCGATAAGAGCAGGTTCGAAAGGGCGGCGCTATGATTCTTATGTGAGCCACGAATTCTCAATAGGCCCCGTTCCTGTAGGCGGAGGCAAACTCTTTCTCATCGCTGGTCCCTGCGTTATCGAGAGTGAAGTGCACGTTCGCAAGATGGCCGACGCCATCCAGCGCATTACTTCCGACCTGGGCGTGCCCTATATTTTCAAAGCCTCCTACGACAAGGCCAACCGCACCTCGGTCAAGAGCTTCCGCGGTCCCGGCCTTAAGGAAGGCACAGCTATCTTGCGCCGCCTCGCTGAGTCCACGGGCCTGCCCGTCCTCACCGATGTCCACGAGCCCTCCCACTGCGCTGTCGCGGCCGAGGGCGCAGACGTACTCCAGATTCCAGCCTTCCTCTGCCGCCAGACCGATCTGCTCGTCGCCGCCGCAAAGACCGGCCGCGCCATCAACGTCAAAAAGGGTCAGTTTGTCGCTCCCTGGGACATGAAGCACGCAGTTGAAAAGATCACCGAAAGCGACAACACCCGGGTCTTCCTCACCGAGCGCGGAACCACCTTTGGCTACAACAATCTCGTTGTCGACATGCGATCACTGGCCATCATGCGCCGCCTCGCGCCCGTCGTCTTCGACGGAACTCATTCCGTCCAGACCCCGTCAGCCGCCAACGGAGTCTCCGGAGGCCAGCCCGAATTTATCCCCCTGCTCGCCCGCGCCGCCGTCGCCGCGGGCATCGACGGAGTCTTCCTCGAAGTCCACGACAACCCAGCCGAAGCCAAATCCGACGGGGCGAATGCTCTGGATTTGAAGAATTTACAACCTGTCTTGGAGACGCTGCTAGACGTTAATGCTGCCGTGAGTTAGGTCAGGCCTCGGCCGACTTTCTGCCATAAATATGGTAGCCTAAAAAACATGCGCACCACAGTCGACATCCCCGATCCGCTCTATCGCGAGCTCAAAAGCAAGGCCGCGATGGAAGGCCGCAGTGTCAAGGAGTTGATCCTCCGCAGCGTGGAGGGCGAACTGCGTCCGCCAGCAAAGTCGAGACAGAAAAGGTCCAGGCAAAAAATACACCTTCCCATCTTGAAATCGAAAGAACCTGGAACACTCAACCTGGACAATGAGCGCATATTCGACCTCATCGGTTTTCCCTGATATCAACGTCTGGATCGCGCTCTCGTCAACGCGTCACACTCATCATCTCAAGGCGGTGCAATGGCTTCGCGGCCAGGATGACGTCGGTCTCGCATTCTGTCGTTACACGCAGCTCGGGTTTTTGCGCCTGCTTACTACAGAAGCCGTCATGGGCAAGGACACGCTCACCCAGGTTCAGGCGTGGGACGAATATGACCAATGGCTGAAGACTGGTTTGGCAGTCCTGCTTGAGGAACCTCTTCAGCTTGAAGATACTTTTCGGTTCTTCGCTCGACAGTCGCGTTCTTCACCTAAGGAATGGGCAGACTCTTACCTGGCAGCGTTTTCGATTGCGTCTGGAATCCGCCTTGTGACCTTTGACCAAGGGCTCAAGTTGCGCCTCAAAGACGCAATCCTGCTCCACCCCTAAGCCCGTGCCACTTCAACGCCTGCCCTGGTCTCCGGCAGCGCCTTAGTCCGGTTTCCATAGCTCGCCTTCACAAATGCGCTGAACAATGGATGCGGCTCAAGCGGTTTCGACTTGAACTCAGGGTGGAACTGGCATCCCAGGAAGAAGGGATGATCCCTCAGCTCCACAATCTCCACATACGTCGCATCGGGAGTCGTCCCTGTAATCCGCAGCCCCGCGCCCATCAGCAGCGCTTCGTATTCGCGATTGAATTCGTAACGGTGACGGTGACGTTCGCTGATCTCATTCACGCCGTAAGCCTTGTAAGCCAGCGAATCCGGCTCGAGAATACAGGCCCATGCGCCCAGCCGCATCGTTCCTCCCATCTCTTCGACGCCGGTCAGTTCGCGTAGCTTGTAGATCACGCGATGCGGCGTCGCCGGGTCAAATTCACTGGAGTTTGCCCCATTCAGACGGCACACGTTGCGCGCAAACTCGATGCATGCCGTCTGCATGCCCAGGCAAATGCCGAAGTAAGGAACCTTGTTCTCCCGCGCATACCGGATCGCATTCAGCATGCCCTCAATCCCGCGTTTGCCGAAACCGCCCGGAACGAGGATGCCGTCGAACCCTGCCAGTTGTGCCTCGAAGTTCTCCGTCTCCAGCCCTTCGGCCTCGATCCACGTCAC
>DATAQX010000063.1:0-3898 GCA_036264455.1 Silvibacterium sp.
AGGCGTCCTCGTTGTGACGAGCGCCGGGCACGCGGAGATATTGCATCTCGACGCCGTCGCGCCAGCCGCGCCGCTCGAGCAGGCGATGCAGCTCGTCGCATTTTTTGATCATGGCCGGCCCTTCGCCAAGCCCCATATCCAACCAGATACGTGGCCGTGGCTCCGGGCGCTTGCGTCGAACGTACTGCAGCATCGCACCCTGCGCCCACCACACTGAAGGCGAGAGCACTGCTAGCCGCCCAAAGACCTGCGGCCAGGTGAGTCCGAGATAAAGCGACACCAGACCGCCCAGTGACGATCCTCCCACCCCGGTGTGAGCTGGCCCATCGAGGGTGCGGTAATTCTGACCGACCCAGGGCTTCAGTTCCTCTACCAGCAACCGCCCATAAAGATTCGCCTTGCCTCCGCCCAGGTTGCGGTCGCGCATGGGCGTGTACTCCGCCATCCGCTCGATGCCGGTGTTGTAAACGCCGACGACGATCAGCGGCTCGATGGCCCCCTTTTCGATCAGTCGAGCGGTGGTCGTTTGTACGTCCCAGAAGCTTCCCTTGATGAAGCTGGTTGCGCCATCAAAGAGGTTCTGTCCGTCCTGAAGGTAGAGCACCGGATAGCGCTGTTTGGAGTGGAAGTAGTCCGGAGGCAGGGCGATGATGACATCCCGTCGTGCCGGCAGAAACGACGAAACAAACTGCCGGTGCAGCCGCAGCCGGCCATGGCCCTGAACATCGGCGCCGTCGACCAGAATGGGCTGTTCAAAGCTGACCGGCTCCAGCGGTTCGGCGGCAGCCGCACTCCCCTGTGTCACGTCTCGAGCTGCTGCGTCCCGCCCGGTTCGTTTCAAATCCAATGGCTCGAGAGTAAGTGGCTCTGCTTCGTACACGCGTCTCCTGAAAATTGGCGCTTCCCGCGCAGGCGCGGACGCGTGGCCGCGGCTCTGCTACAGTAGAGCGGATTTCCTATGAAGAGCCTATCAAGGGCAGGCGTCTAGAGCCAGCGGGCGAGAGGGTTGCGCGAGAGCCGATCAAACAAATATGAACCGCGAATATCACAAGTGGTATTCAGAGCGTCTGGGCCGGGATATGGAACTGCTTGTCTTCGGACACGGCGGCGTGGCGACCGTCGTCTTCCCCAGTTCGCAGGCGCGCTTCTATGAGTTCGAAGATCGCGGCATGGTCGGCTCAATCGGGCATAAGATCGACAACGGAGAGATTCAGCTTTACTGCGTCGACTCGCTCGATGGGGAGAGCTGGTACAACCGCAACGTGCCTCCCCGCTGGCGCATAGCCCGGCAGATCCAGTATCAGGAATACATCCTCAACGAGCTGCTTCCGCTGATCCGGCTGAAGAACCAGAGCCGCCACCTCATCAGCCTTGGCTGCAGCTTTGGCGGGTATCACGCGGTGAACATCGCACTGCGCCATCCCGATGTCTTCACCGGCTTCCTGTCGATGTCTGGCGCCTTCGATATTTCCAACTTTCTGCACGGCTACTACGATCAGGATGTCTACTTCAACATGCCGCCTCACTACATGGCGAATATTAGCGACCCGTGGTTTCTAGATCGCTACCGGCAGAACACCTACGTGCTGGCCACCGGCTGGGACGACCAGTGCCTGGGGCAGAACCAGCATCTATCACACCTAATGGGCAGCCGCGCTGTGGGACACCAGCTTGCGATCTGGGACAGTTGGAACAGCCATGACTGGCCCACTTGGCAGCGCATGATGAATGTTTATCTTTGAGCGGATGACCGTGGCGGAGAATGGGAGCAAAGCCTGCGACGGAGGGAGCAACAGATGAAAAAGATTGGCGTCCTGTACGGCATGGAGAATACCTTCCCCGGAGCACTGGTCGAACGCATCAACGCGATGAAGCTCCCCGGTATCAGTGCCGAGCCTCTCCAGGTCGGCGGTGTGCGCGAGGCAGCACCCAGCGGCTATGCGGTCATCGTCGATCGCATCTCGCACGACATTCCCTTCTATCGCGGTTTTCTGAAGAATGCGGCGCTCACCGGAACCATCGTTATCAACAATCCCTTCTGGTGGTCGGCGGACGATAAATTCTTCAATTACGCCCTCGCCCGCAAGCTTGATGTTGCTGTGCCGCGCACCGTTCTGCTGCCGCACAAGCAATATCCGGAGGGAACCACCGACCGCTCCATGCGTAATCTCGAATATCCGCTGGACTGGAAGGGCATCTTCGAGTACGTCGGCTTCCCTGCGTTCCTCAAGCCCTTCGATGGTGGCGGATGGCGCGATGTCTACCACGTGCATAACTGGGAGCAGTTCTTCCAGGCCTACGACCAGACCGGCGATCTCTGCATGACGCTGCAGAGCGCAGTGAAGTTCCAGGAATACTTCCGCTGCTACGTTATCAATCAGAAAAAGGTCCACATCATGCCTTATGATCCGCGGCGTCCCTTCCACGAACGCTATGTGAAGGATCCGCCGACGTATGCGCCCGGCCTGCTCGCGCGCGTGGAACGCGATGCGCTCACCCTATGCCGCGCGTTGGGCTACGACCTGAACACGGTCGAGTTCGCTGTCGAAGACGGCGTGCCTTACGCCATCGACTTCATGAACCCAGCGCCCGATGCGGACGTACACTCGGTCGGCGAAGCGAACTTCCGCTGGATCGTGGACGCCGTGGCCGAGATGGCAGTGGAGAAGGCGCAGCAGCACGCTGGAACGCCCGCGGGCGGATTTGTCTGGTCCTCCTTCCTGTCAGGCAAGCCGATCACGAAAGGCCCAGCCGGACCAGTCGCCGAAAAGAAGCCTGCCGCGAAGAAGGCGTCTACGAAAAAAGCAGGGAGCAAATCTGCAAAGTCCTCGGGGACCTCGGCCTAACGAAGATCAGCATCTGGAGCCTCGCAACAATGCGCCCATCCTTCACGCTCGGCATCGAAGAGGAGTACCAGACTGTTGATCCGGTAACGCGCGACCTGCGCTCGCACATCAAGACGGAGCTGCTGGCCAAGGGCAAGCGGCGTCTTGAGGAGCGCGTCAAGGCCGAGATGCATCAATCCGTCGTCGAAGTGGGCACGCGGATCTGCCGCACCATCACTGAGGCGCGCGACGATCTATACGACCTGCGCCGCCAAATGATCCACATTACGGAGGAGCACGAGCTGGTTCTGGTCGCCGGCGCTACCCACCCATTCGCCGACTGGAGCGCGCAGGATATCTATCCCGACGAACGTTACGAGCGTGTCGTTGAAGACCTGCAACAAGTAGCCCGCGCCAACCTGATCTTTGGCCTGCACGTGCATGTCGGCATCGAAGATAAGGAATCAGCGATTCGCGTCATGAATTCGATGCGCTACTTCCTTCCACATATCCTTGCGCTCTCCACCAATTCGCCATTCTGGCGCAGTCGTGACACCGGGCTGAAGAGCTATCGGGCGAAGGTCTTCGATAAGTTCCCGCGTACGAATATTCCGGACAGCTTCGGCAGTTGGGGTGAGTACGAGCAGTTTTGCAAACTGCTGATTAAAACCAATTGCATGGACAATGCAAAGAAGATCTGGTGGGATATCCGGCCGCACCCCTTCTTCAACACTATCGAGGTGCGCATCTGCGATATCCCGATGCGCGCGGAAGAGACTATCGCTATCGCTGCGCTCATCCAGGCCACCGCCTGCAAACTGTGGAAGCTGCACGCCAGTAATCACGACTGGCGCCAGTACAGCCGAGCCCTGCTGATGGAAAACAAGTGGCGCGCCGTCCGTTATGGCCTAGAAGGCAAGCTGATCGACTTTGGCAAGGAAGCAGAGGTAGACGAGCGCGAGCTGATTCTCGAGTATCTGGCCTTCGTCGATGACTGCGTGGATGAGCTAGGCAGCCGCGAGGCGGTGGCGTCCATCCGCACAATTCTCGAGAACGGTTCGGGCGCCCAGCGC
>DATAQX010000188.1:0-6536 GCA_036264455.1 Silvibacterium sp.
TATCCATAATTGTCCAGATCGGATCC
Source organism: Silvibacterium sp. (assembly GCA_036264455.1). Lineage (GTDB taxonomy): Bacteria > Acidobacteriota > Terriglobia > Terriglobales > Acidobacteriaceae > Silvibacterium. The sequence goes on from DATAQX010000188.1 coordinate 27, forward strand.
CACCAGATGTGGAGTCGGTACGCTAGTTCAGGAGGAATATTAGAGTCAGGCATGAAAGTTCTCCTTATGAAGCTGAACTCGAGGCAATGGTACCCAGTGGCAGAGAAGACTTGGGGAATTCGCGATTGCCCATCTTGCCACGGGTCGGAAGTCGCGTCCCTTCGAAGAGCGAAGGCAGATGTGACTTGCATGGGGAGCGCACGAATAGACGCGATGCAAGCGGGACGAAATATACAGCCGGTTCATCAAAAAAGTCAAGACCCAGTAATTTGGCCTTCGGACTGGTTTTGAGTCATGCCCGGAAGTGTTGACAGTTCATTGCCTCTGGCCTGATTCTTGCCTGGAGCCTTCGGATTCCTGTGCCTAAGCTGGCGTACATAACGAGCATCCGCTGACCGGTCAGTTCACACCCGGGGCGATTAGGGTTGCTCTCTAGACGTCGCTTGTTTCTCTACGGCGAAAATAGGCCCTGGCTTCGGGACGGAAGAGAACATAGGCAATGAGCACGAAGAGCAAGCCATGCATCAACACTTGCTGCAACGAATGAAAGAAGCTGAGAAGTACGTGGAACGCTATCCATGCCAGCGCAAGCCACCGTGCCCAGATGCTGCCACGCAGTATGAGCGCTCCACAAACAATCGCTATAAGACTGAGCAGAAGAATCCAGACCAGCTCAACTTGAAACGGTTGCTGTCGATTGATCTCCATGATGTGGTGCGCGAGGCCAACTGCCCCTGCCGCAATGTATAGCCAACTGATGATCGTAACTGTGAGTAGACGTTTGTTCATGCGCTGATTCTCTTAGTGATCCGCTGTGCGCTATTCAAGGACCTTCCCGATGAGCCACATGTGCCCGAACGGGTCCACAACGCTGCCCTGCAACATCCGGCGGATGGGAAGCGGGCCGGTCGTGGGATAAGTGTGTTCCGTCACGGGGCTTCTGAGCACAGCGCCTGCGGCCAGCGCCTGGAGTTGCACGGCTTCCGGATCGTCCACGAAAAGTTCGATCCTGACGGTCGTGAACCCTGCCGCAGCTGGACCGCATGTGCCGTGAGGGCGCGACTCAGTTGCAAGAAAGAATCGGGCGCCTTGAACCGAAAGCCCAGCCACAACATGCTCCTCGCCACCCAGATGCCAAAGCACGCTCGCATTGAATGCGACCTTGTAGAATTCGATCGCGGCGTTTGCGTCGCCAACGGCCAACATGGGAGAGATTTGAGGCGCCAGGACCGCGGCACGCGATACCGTAGCGCCCCACTGGTCGGGGCTCAAGTTCCGAGCGTGACGGGAAAAGAGCCAATGGTGGCCATCGAGGTCCTCGGCGGCGTACTGCAGTTCGCCGTAGACAGTCTCGTGCAGATCCTCAAGGAGGATGACCCCGGCAGATTTCGCGCTCTGGAAATGCGTATGGATGTCTTCGATGAAGACAGTGAGGCTCTGCGTCCCAAAGCCAAGCTGTTTCGGGGTTGCGTCTTCGTGCCGGCCCCTCTTCAGCATGATCCATGCGTTGCCCGCACTCATCTGCGCTCCGCTGACTGGATCGCCATAGCGGTAATGCTCAACAAAACCGAAGGCTTTGCTGAGCCAGGCAATAGCTTCCTCCAAATCCCGATACATTATGTGAGGAAGCACTGTGTCAGTCGGTACAGAGCGATTTGAAATCACTGGTTGTGTCCACCCTGGAAAGCTCGCAGGAACGTTGCAGGGATTCCTGCCTCAGCCATTTACGATAGTGAATCGGGCTCCGGCCTGTATTGTAAAAAAGAGTCAAGGCGCTGCAATCCGGACATGATTATTCCGCTGCAGCGAGTGGGGCTTGTACCCTGACGGCGTAATGTCCGCCAAATCCCGAAAGTCGTGGATGAGGTGCGCTTGATCGGCGTAGCCGTATTCCGCCGCCAGGGCACACCAGTCGGGTTCAGAGGAACTGCGCACAGCACGCAAGACACGCTGCAGGCGGTGCACGCGAGCAAACCTTTTGGGAGTAATCCCGACCTGGGTGGAAAATCGACGCACCAGTGTCCTGGGCAAAAGACCGAGGCTTGAGGCTACCTGCGATATCGGCACGCCGGCCTGCAATGCGGCGATCGCATAATGAATGGAGGCATCATACTTCGGCGCCAGATGCTGAAGAAGCACTTCTTCGAAGACGCAAAACTTCAACCCCGGCGTGGGCGCTTCCAGCAGTCTCTCGCGCAGCAGCTTTCCGTCGCGCCCCCACAGATTGTCGAGCTGCACGATCTGGTTGCAAATCTCTGTCATGGGCATGGAGAAGAAGTGCCCGGCTCCGCCGCTTCGGAACTCGACCGCCGCGAGCCACCGCTGCTCCAGCGTATCGATGACCGTAGACCGCGTATGAGGTCCAGCCAGCACAGCGCCGGCGTGCCGATCCATTCGTTCCGTGCGCACAGCGTCGTAGGTTCTGAACTCGTCTTCAGCAAGGTTCACCATCAGGTGGGCCTGGCCATTCGGTATGATTCGTTCCAGCGCGAAAGGGAAATCCGTCTCGTAATAATGGAACGACTTGACGAACGCCGCCAGAACAGGGGATCGCGGTTTCGCGGCAAAGGACTTCACGGCGGCAGCTTAGCACGAATCTCCAGCAATGCGAGTTGACGTCTCGGACGACCAATCGCACCATCCCAGGGAGCGCGCTGCGATCAACACGGTGCGAGTCCACGATCGCAGATCATGCCATGGGCTATGCAGTCCTCAGCACTCTGCGCTCCGGTTTTGGCGGACTCGGGCTGAAACACTCCAGCCGCACCTGGTGCGCGCTGCCAGCGAAATGCTTCAGCTCATTCTCCATAATCTCGCGCACATGGTCAGGTTCGCCGATTGCGCGAAGATTCAAAAGAAGCTCGTGTCTCTTCGCAGGAGAAGCATCCAGCATCCCTTCCACCGTTGGTTCCTGGCCGTTGGCGCAGATCGCTGCCTTCAGCCAGCCCGTGGCCGTGCTGTCAATCAGCTTCAAATGCACAATCGAAATTCCTGCCGTCGTGAATGCCCCGTCCAGGTGGTCGACGAGAGGCCCCACTACCGCAGCCGGAGTTGCCGGATATACCGCTTCAAGGGTCACGCTCAAGTTGAGCCATGCCAGGGCCGCCTCCGCACGCGCATACACTTCGTAGTCAATCTCCAGCGTCTTCGTTCCTGCCCCCAGGCTGCCAGCCAATATCTCGTCCAGCCACGCACGAACGCCTTGGCCGGTTCGTGCACTCAACTGCCGCGCTTCGATATCGGGGATTCCCGTCGCGTCGGAATATATATCCGCCTTGCTCATGCAGACCAGGTCGGCTTCCTGCAATTGCTTTCGCCATAGGAAGACCAGGTTGGCATCCGCGTCATCCCTTAACAGGGTGGCCGCCTGCGCGGGGTCAACAAGTACGGTAAACGGAGCAAGCCTGTAGCGATCGAACTCCTCCCGCAGTGGCCCGAGCACGGTCGCAGAAATGTCTGTGCAACTGCCGACAGGCTCGGCAAAGATCACATCGGGCCCATAAGCATGCAGTTCCTCGATGACCGATGCAAGTTCGGAAAATCTGCAGCAGAAGCATCCTCCCGTCACTTCTGGAGTCAGCTCCGCGCATCCCCGCATGGCGCGTGTCTACCAATTCCCGACCCTGGTCGTTCAGAACTACCGCGCTGCGCAGACCGCGCTCTTCAAGCACTTCTGTTGCGGCGAGGATAAGGCTCGTCTTGCCCGCTCCCAAAAAGCCGCCGACCACGACGATCCATGGTCTCCGTTCGGTCGCGCCAAAATTCATGGGTGAATCTCAATTCGCAGTTCACCCTTGGTAGGTAGATTCAGGGCTTCATCAAGGCTCACCACCAGCCGCTCTTCGTGTTTTTCGATGCTGTTCGCCAGCGCCTTCCCGCTGCTCTCAACTGAAACTACCCCACCTGACCCCGTGATCTCGCAAGACTGGCATCTAAGCGTTCCCGACAACACGTTGATGGAGAATCGCCTACTGCTTGCCCGCCGTCTGTAAGAGAAGGTGCCCCAGCCTGTCCCCGTCGCCCAGAAGCAATCAAAGGTCTCGTGCGAAATCCGCGGCACGCAGACCAGCGCCCCTTTACTGCCGTTATAACGGAATCCGCTCAGCGCAACGAAGGTCGACCACGCCGACATCGCTCGAGCATAGTGGTGCCCGCACTCGGCCTCGTCCCACGGGTTCCTCTTGTCGCCATCATAGCGCGCACGCGTGTTATGAACGCACTCGATCCCCTCATCAACCATACCCCAGCACATCATTAAGGTTGCCGCCGTGTATTCAAGTCCAGTCCACGCCTCGGAATAGTAGGGAAAAGGAATGTGCGGACGCTCCTCTTTCCCGTAGTCGCAAATCACTACTGCGGCCTCATCGTTCAACGCGTAGGTTCGCGCCACGCTGTCGTGATCCACCAGAGAGCGCTTGTAGTTATATCGGTAAATGGATCTCAGAGTCGCGCATATGTTCTTCTCTGATACCAGCGGCCCCAGGCCTCCAACCTCCGCCAGGTACTGTCCCACTAACTGATCCACCAGGCAACCGGCGCCTATCTGGTATTCCGGTGTCTCCGTGTTTTCCGAACCCATATCGCTGCGAAGATTCGGTGAAATCTCATCCTTCCGGAATCCCCGAGTTTGTTGAACGTAATATTCGCCATTGAACAGGTTGCCGTCGATCCACCGTCTGCCCTGTTCAAACAGGCGCCCATACTTGCTTGCAGACGGACCATCGCCAGCAGCCTGAGCCATCTCTTCGCTGGCTCGCAACGCGCCAAGGTAGTAAATCCCGCACATCGGATTCGGCCCGTAAAATTCCACGTCGTAAGTGTTGTGTTGCACGCCTTCGAGCACGCCATCCTGGTTGCTGTCCCATCCGCCCGGTACCCACGCAAATTCGATGGCTTTCTTCATCCGCGGCCAAAAACCGCGTAACCACGCGTCATCCCCGGAAAGCTTCCAGTCCAGCCAGGCATGGATGATCTGGCCCATTTGGCCGTCGGCTGCCGCGAATCCGGAGCGCGCCTTGCCGTCCGGTAACAATTGGCGGAAGTGCATGGCGCCCGCGTCATCCATTGAGTAGCCGAAGGCGCTTTTGCGCAGCGACTTCGCGAAGGAGGGAAACAGGAACGAAGTGACGGTCTCATAGTTCCACACGTGCGTGCAGTTGCCGAAGCAGCAGCCCATCCTGTCGGAACTGCCCTCAAAGCCGTGGAACTCCCCGTCCGCCGTGCGAAAGCACGTGGTCGTGGCCAGGGTAGAAAGATTCGCGCTCGCTGCTTCCTTCACCGCGCTGGGAAGGGTGCTTTCGCGGAACGCGGCGGCGAAGATTCGCGTCCGCGCCTCCAGACTTTCCAGGTTTTTTGCGGTATACGTGATCGAATCCCATGCATCCTTGAAGCGCGTCGAATAGTGATTGCCGATGATGGTTTTTCCTTCACCCGGCGGCGCTGTCCAGCCGCAGCCGTCTGGCGTGCGATTTGGAAAATGCCAACCCAGCAGGAATAGAAAACTCGCCGATTGACCCGGAAGGATGGTCTGCTGAACACAAAGAACGCCAACAGTGTTGTAAGGCTCCGGCTGCGCGCCTAGCTCTCCTGCCTTTGAGAACTGGTCCCAGAAGAGCAAGGGCGAATTCCACCAGCGGCCCCTCGGCCATCCCCTCCAGTGCGAAACCGAGCTGTCGGGGGTTGGCATCGCAGCCAGCGTAAAGCTCCCGGCGTACGGATCATCCGCCGCTAACCCCGGATTGCTCATCAACAGTCCCACCAGTCCGTCAACTGAGTAGAACTCGTTCAACCGTTTGTCTCTGGCTGCATCCGACGGATTCCCTGGCCAGTTGTTCGCCTTTACCGGATTGTCCACGGAAAATGCAACCCCAACCCTGGCTGGAGCGGCCCCAGGGTTCGTCACGCGATAACGCAGAATCGCGACCGGCAATCCTGAGTCATCCGCCTCATGCGGGATGAACGGCGAGAACGCATCGAGTTCCACGTTGACCGGCAGAGAGCGATCTTGAAAATCGATATGCGCCAGCGGATACTCCCCGGTGAAGGTCGCTTCCTCCAGTCGGCTCAGGCCCGGAGCATTGTCTGAGCCCAGGCCACTCTCTCCCTCATACGCGGGGAGAATGCGAGACTCGAGCACGCGCGCGACAGGTTTCTCCGTGCCCGATTGCGCCCAAATTGAAGGAAATGCGTATGGCGGGCGATATCCCTTGTTTGGATGGTTGTATATCTCCCAGTTTATAAGTTGACCCCGCCCTCCCAGTCCAATGCTGCCGGCCGCCACTCCTCCCAAAGGGAACGAAATCATTCGCACCTGGCGACCACTGAACTGACGAGGGTAAGAGATGTCGATATCATTAGCAGCCGCCTTATAAACCAGGCCCCGCTCTTCCCTGGACTCCGAGTCCTCCATTTGGTCGAACCCGGTCCAATGCCCCGATTGTGTCGCCGCGCCGAAGACTCCGGCCGCCTGTTTCAAGAAATCACGGCGCAGCACCCAGTACTTATCCGTCA
>DATAQX010000199.1:0-11721 GCA_036264455.1 Silvibacterium sp.
ACTAAGAGGCCGGAAGTAAAATTCCGGCCTCTTCTTTCAAGTCCCGCCTTCACATCAAGCCAATGCCCACCATTTCCCGCGCCGACGTAGTCATTCTGGGAGCAGGCATCGCTGGTCTTGCCGCAGCCCGCAAGCTGGCCGTCGCCGGTCTCGACGTCATCCTGCTCGAAGCCCGCGATCGCATTGGAGGCCGCATTCTGACTGCGCGCAACCCCGCCACCGATCTCCCCATCGAGCTCGGTGCCGAGTTCGTCCATGGCCGTCCGTCAGAGCTCTTCGATCTTATTCACGAAGCCAGCCTTAATTTCTTCGAGCGGGAAGGTGAATTCGTCTGTTTCGAAAATGGCAGTCTCGGCGACTGCGATTTTTTCGACGACACCTTTCAGGTGCTCGACGATCTGCCGGCCTCGCCCGACAGAACCTTCAACGAATTTCTCGAGCAGAAGCGTCTCCCTGAGCATGTTGCCGCGCGTGCCCGAGGCTATGTCGAGGGCTTCAACGCAGCCGATGCGGCCCGCATCGGCACTGCGGCTCTCTTGAAGCAGCAACAGGCTGAGGAGGCCATCGACGGCGACCGCTCCTTCCGCATCGTCGAGGGTTACGATCGCCTTCCGGCATTTCTCCTGGACCGCTTCCTCACCGCTGGCGGTAAAGCCCATCTCAACACCCCTGCCACAGCCATTCATTGGAAGTCCGGCGAAGTCCGCATCGAAACCGGCAACTCCGGCGTACCCGAGGTCTGTGCATCCCGAGCCGTCATCGCCCTGCCTCTGGGTGTCTTGCAGGCCGGTACAGTGTCCATTGCACCGCATCCGCCGAACGCGCTCGCTGCCATCCACAAGCTCGCAATGGGCTCGGCAACCCGTATCAGCCTTTTATTTCGCGACCGCTTCTGGGAAGCCTCCGCGCCCAATCTCAGCTTCCTCTTCGCGCAGCAGCAAACGCCGCCAACCTGGTGGACCGTTGCCCCCAATCCTTCTCCGGTAATCACCGGCTGGATCGGAGGCCCTCGCGCCCTCAGCGCGCCGACAGGCATTGCGTTCAGGGACAAGGCGCTGGCCACGCTTACAGCCATCTTCCGCCGCGACGATCTCGCTACCCTCCTCGTCGGCTTTCATACGCATGACTGGCAGGCCGACCCATTCAGCCTCGGCGCATACAGCTACGCGCCCAAGGACGCACTCCACGCATCGGATGACCTCACTATCCCCATCGAGAACACCCTCTATTTCGCCGGAGAGCACACCGACACCACCGGCCACTGGGGCACCGTACACGGAGCCTTGCGCTCCGGCCTGCGCGCCGCCGCACAAATCCTCGAAGGATAAGTCTCTTACCTGGCTCCAGCCTGTGCGCTCGCCATTTCCTCTGACCATGGGTTTCTAATCCCTAAGCGCTAATGGCTGGGTTTCTGTTCCCTGTTCCCTAATCCCTAATCCCTGTTCCCTAATCCCTGATCCCTGATCCCTGTCTTTCATGTACACTGCGCATCGATCAGATTTTCCCGTTCAAGGAGTCTCAAAACCTGCCATGCCTCGATCAAAGTTCGCCGCTCTTGCCGCCCTCGTAGTAACCGCTTACATCACGCTCGCTGCATCCGCCCAATCCACCACGCTTGCCGCCACGCCTCCCATGGGATGGAACAGCTGGAACCACTTCGCCGGCAAGGTCAACGACGCCGACGTGCGCGCCGCGGCCGACGCTCTCGTTTCCAGCGGCATGCGCGATGCCGGCTATATCTATGTCAACATCGACGACACATGGGAGGGCGAGCGCGACGCGCAGGGCGTCATCCACACCAATAGCAAGTTTCCCGACATGAAAGCCCTTGCCGACTACGTGCACTCCAAGGGCCTCAAGATCGGAATCTATTCCTCGCCTGGTCCTCAGACCTGCGCTAACTACCCCGGCAGCTATCAGCACGAAGAGCAGGACGCGAAGACCTATGCCGAATGGGGCATCGACTACCTAAAGTACGACCTGTGCGGCTTCCGCGACATCCTCAAGCTCGACGCCGGTGACGATCGCGCCAAGGCCTTCGCGATGCAGAAGGCCGCCTACGAGAAAATGCATCAGGCGCTCGTCGCCACCGGTCGCCCCATTGTCTTCAGCCTCTGCCAGTACGGCTGGAACAATGTGTGGGAGTGGGGCCGCGACGTCGGCGGCAATCTGTGGCGCACCACCGGAGACATCAACGACCACTACAGCCGTATGGCCGAGATCGGATTCTCCCAGGCTGGCCTCGCCAGATACGCCGGTCCCGGCCACTGGAACGATCCCGACATGCTTGAGATCGGCAACGGCGGCATGACGAACGATCAGTACCGCACCCACATGACACTCTGGGTCATCCTCGCCGCGCCCTTGCTCGCCGGCAACGACCTCAGCAAGATGACGCCCGAGACCCTCGCCCTCCTCACCAACAAGGAAGTCATCGCCGTCGATCAGGATCCGCTCGGCAAGCAGGGAGACCGCGTCTCTGCCGTTGGCCCCTCGGAGATCTGGGCCAAGCCGCTATCCAGCGGCGCCAAAGCAGTCGCGCTCTTCAACCGCGCCCCAACCTCCGCGTCCATCACCCTCCATCTTCGCGACGTCGGATTCCCGGACAACGCAAAACTCCGCGATCTGTGGCAGGGCAGGGAAGTCACCGCCGCGAACGGCGTCTACACCGTCCTCGTTCCCCCATACGGAGCTGTCTTACTCAAAGTCAGCCGTTAGAAATCGCTCTGTCCTCCTTCGACTGCGCACAATTTGTCATCCTGAGCGGAGCGCCGCAGGCGCGCAGTCGAAGGACCCGCTTGTTCCAAACCAGCCACCAACGACGATGTCATCCTGAGCTCTGTCCTTCCCATCCTTGTACTCTCTCCGGTACTGTCGAACGCACATGCCTTATCCTCAGCAGGCCGCAGCCGTCGACCCCGCCCGCGTCATGCGCCGCATCTTCTGGCGGCTCATCCCATTTCTCTTCCTGCTTTACGTCTGTGCGTATCTTGATCGCGTGAATCTCAGCTTTGCCGCGCTTTCCATGCAGCGGGAGCTTGCTCTCTCCGGCACGGTTTACGGCATTGGCGCCGGACTCTTCTTCGTCAGCTACGCTCTCTTCGAAGTCCCGGCCAATCTCATCCTCCTGCGTCTCGGCCCGCGCCGCTGGATCGCCACCATCATGATTGCCTGGGGAGTCATCTCTGCCGGCATGGCCCTCATCCAGTCGCCCGCCAGTTTCTATCTCCTTCGCTTCTTCCTGGGCGCAGCCGAGGCAGGATTCTTCCCCGGCATCATCCTCTTTCTCACCTATTGGTTTCCTCGCGCGCAACGCGCCCGCGCCATTGCTCGCTTTATGAGCGCCAGCGCCGTTGCCGGACTCATCGGCGCGCCCCTCTCTATTTATCTGCTGCGCCTCAACGGGGTCGCGCACATCTCCGGCTGGAGATGGCTCTTTCTGGGCGAAGGCCTGCCTTCTGTCCTTCTCGGAATCGTCGTCCTCTTTGTTCTCGTCGATCGCCCTGAAGACGCCACCTGGCTCAGTCCTGCCGAGCGCCAGTGGCTCCAGAACGAGCTTGCCGGGAGCTACGCCGCAAGCATCGCAAACAGCACCGCTCCCACGCGTCTGACGCAGGCCTTCCGCCAGCCCACTCTCTGGATGCTCGCCTCGATCTACTTCGCCAACTCAGTCGGAACCTACAGCATCACCCTTTGGCTGCCCATCGTCGTCAAGAGCCTCACTCACGCCGCGGATCTCCGCGTCATCACTCTCACCACCATCCCTTATCTGCTCGCCGTTGTGGCCATGCTCCTCGTGGCGCGCAGCTCCGACAAATCGGGAGAGCGCAAATGGCATCTCTGCGCGTGCCTAATAGCCTCGGCGCTGGCCTTCTTCATCAGCGCCGTTGTAGCGAACCCCATCCTCGGTCTGGCCGCTCTCTTCTTCACCGCCGCCGGAACCTGGGGCATCTACGGTCCCTTCTGGTCTCTGCCCACCACTATCTTCCGCGGAGCCGCCGCTGCCGGAGGCATCGCCCTCATCAACTCCATCGGAGCCCTCGGAGGCTTCTTCGGACCTTATCTAATGGGCCGCGTCAGCGACCTCACCCACAACTTCCGCGCCGCCCTGCTCGTCGCGAGCGCCCTCCTCATCCTCGCCGCCGCCGTCGCCTCCCGCCTGAAAGTGGCCACGCCGGCAGCGCCGCAATGAACTCTGCTCGCAAATGATCTAGCGTCACGCCGGCAGCGGATCAGGAACGCTCGCAGTGGGTCATGGATGAAGGCTGCATACCATGAAAATTGCAACTATTCTCACACGTCAAATCTCTTGACAAAGGTTTCGCAACCGGGGTATTCAAGAGAGTTTTTAAAGGAGACGCCTTCTTTCTCCGGATGGTTCGACCGTCTAGCGGTTCCTCCAGATGTCTGAACAAAGCTCGCGGGCAACAAGGGCTCGGCAGTACGCGTGTCTGACGGGTGCTAGACGCAACTCAAGAAAGGCCGCAGTCGTTCCGGGGCCTTTGACGAATTATCTCGGGATTCGCCGGCTTCATAAGGAGGAGCTAGATGGTTCGTAAATCGATGATGTCGTCCCTGTGTGCCGCGATCGCGCTGGTCGTATCTGCGCCCGTGGTGTTTGGACAGCAGCAGAGTGTGCTGCCCAAGCAGAACGCCTTTCTCAAACCGGCTAAAGACTCGGAAACGGGGCAATCCATGGCGCTGGCGGCTGCGCTTAACAATGGAACGCTCAAAGCCAATAAAAACAGCAATGATGCGCATCTGCCGCTTTTCAATTACACGGTTACGTCCAGCCGGGACGGGAACACCTACAGCGGCACGATCGTGGGAACCAGTCCGTTCTCTAATGGGCCGGAACGCACAGCGATTCCCAGCCAAATTGTTCCCGTGATCGTGGTTACGAATTCGGTGTTTGCCGGCGTAGATTCGAGTGGAAACGTGCTCACCAACCCTGGTGTGACAACGTTCAATCCATCCATGAAGGACGACAGCTGCTTGACCGCTCCGAACGATGTTCCGCTGACCCTGGTTCAAAAATCCCCGATATTCAATGAGTTCGATTTCAATTATGGCGGCACTGACGTGGGCACCACGCAGGCGACCGATGCATTTCAGAGAGCGAACTTCTTCCAGCTTCTAAATCATGGCAAGGTCAACTTCGACAATAACGTGACTTATCACGTGATTCTGAGCCCGGTGCGCACGATATCGGCGATCGTCATCAACGTTCCGGCGGCAAACGGCGTGGCCTATCCCAGCGCGGCGTTCGGCGGATGCCCGGCCGGTACGGAAGGAATCGTGGACATCAGCATTTACGAGCCGGCCCTGTTCAATGCCATTGCGACGGTCCTGGGAGCGCAGGGCGTGAATCCCACAACGTTCCCGATGTTTGTCACGCACAACGTGGTGGAATGCGAAGCGTTTGCAGCGGGAGTGAACTGCGGCACGTTGGCGCCGAACACCGCGTGCTGCATTCTCGGCTTCCATTCTTCGAGCGGGCAACAGACCATCGGAACGGCCGATTTCGATACCAGCGAAATATTCGTGAGTCCAGTGCCAGACGTTTCCGACATGTCCCACGAGGTAGGTGAGTGGATGAACGATCCGTTCGGCAACAATCGCACGCCGCTGTGGGGCCACGTCGGGCAGCAAACGGGGTGTCAAGGGAACTTAGAGGTAGGCGATCCGTTGAGCGGCACGCTGGCGCCTCCGATCTTCAATCCGGAGAACGGATTCACCTACCACCTGCAGGAGCTGGCATTCTTCTCATGGTTCTATGGAGCGCCGTCCGTCGGCATCCACGGATGGTTCTCCAACAACGACACGTTTACGAACGATGCCGGACCGGTTTGCGTACCCTGAGCGGGAGCGTCTGGGAAGGGATAGCCGTTTGTTTGAATGAAGTGGCTGCGGGCCGTCTCGCTGCCGGCCTGTAGCCATTTTGCGTCCGGGGGCGGAACTCGCCGCCGCCCGAAGGATGCTTGCTCCAACCGGATAATCTAGCGCTGATGGAACAGGCTGCCAACGACTTTTCCCGATCTACTCGTAACGGATCGCCTTCACCGGATCGAGCGCGGCCGCCCTGCGCGCCGGAATCCAGCAGGCCAGCAGTCCGACGATCGCCAGCAGGGAAGCGACAATCACGAAGATGACCGGGTCGGACGGCGAGACGCCGATCGGCAGGCTGGCCATAAGGCGCGTCGCGGGGAACGCTGCAGCGAGGCCAAACCCCAGGCCCGCAACGATCTGCCACAGCCCACGCCTCATTACCAGCGCAACGATATTGCCCGCGTTGGCTCCCAGAGCCATGCGCACACCGATCTCCTGCGTGCGGCTGTTCGTCGCCTGCGCAAGCACGGCGTAGATGCCCACAGCCGCCATCAACAGCGCGATCAGCGCGAACCCGGAAAAGAGCTTGCTGAAAAGATGGAGAGACCACTCCTGATGCTGAATCGCCTGGGGCAGCGTGTAGACATCGCGTAGAGGCAGACCCTGGTCAAGGTTCTGCACAGCGACGCGCACTGCAGCGATTGAATCATTGCTGGACCGTATCAACAGGGCCATGCCATTCCAGCCTTCCTGCCGGAGAGGAACAAACATCAGCGGATTCGGCGATTTCTCATTCATTTCCTGAACGATATTCGCGGAAACTCCGATTACCGTGATCCAGTCCCCCGGTTTGTTCTTCTCGTCGTAGAAACGGAATCGCTTCCCGATCGCTGACTGGCCCGGCCAGAAGTGTTCTGCGCACGCCCGCGTAAGAACAGCTGCCTTATGATTCGCTGTACCGTCGATTTCATTGAAGTCGCGGCCAAGCAGGATCGGCAGATTGATCGCGTCGAAATAGCCCGGACTCTGTACAACAAACGAAGCCGAAGGCCGGTGAGCCACGTCGCTGACTGTCGAGTGCTCGATTTCGATTTCACTTGAAGCAGCTCCCAGGCCAGGCAGGTTCGATGTCAGAGCTACGTGAGTTATGCCGGGAAGCGCCTTGAGGCGCGGCAAAAGTTGGTCGTAGAATCGCTGGCGTGCATCGGCGTCTTTGTAATGCTCTTCGGGAAAGTCGATCCGCGCCGAAGCAATCTTTTCCGCCGGCACCGCTTGATTTGCCACCAGACTATTGAGCAGGCTGTGCACAAACACTCCTGCCCCGGTGAGAAGCACCAGCGTGAGCGCGAACTGGAAGACCACCAGCAGGCCCGACAGCCTGCCGCCGCGATGCCTGCCCGCGCTGCGTGCGCCGTCCTTCAGAACCTCGTTCACGTCGATCCGCGAGAAGCGCAATGCCGGCGCCATGCCAAAGAGCAGACCGCTGAAGATACACAGTGCGGCAAAGTATCCGAACACCGTGTAGTTCATCGTGAACTCGACCCAGTAAGGCTTGCCGACATCTTGCGTGGAAAGATCGAACCAGTGAACTCCCAGCCACGCCAGCGTCAATCCAAACACCCCGCCGAGCATACTCAACAGCACGCTTTCAATCAGCAACTGGCGCATGACGCGCCACCGCGAGGCTCCCAGCGCCGAGCGGATCGACATCTCGCGCTGCCGCAACATCGCGCGGCTCAGCATCATGTTTGCGACATTCGCGCAGGCAATCAGCAGCACGAATCCCACAGCCGCCATCATGAGCAGAAAAATCAGACGGACTCCGCCGCCGTTATACCGCTCATGGAACGTCTCGACCGTAATGCCGATATCTTTGTCTTCCGGATACCCTGCAGCAAGTCGGCGCGCAATCCCACTCAAATCCACATTCGCCTGGATAATGCCGACATCCGGCTTGAGCATTCCAAACAACGCCAGCGGACGGTTGGTGCGCTTCTCCAGTTCCCCCGTGGGAACCAGCGGCGTCCACATATCTACATTGGTGGGGAACTTGAAGCCCTTCGGCATCACGCCGACAATCGTCGCTGGTTTCTCATTAATGCGCACCTGCCGGCCCAGCACGTTCGGTGAGCTGGCATAACGATCTTTCCAGATGCCGTATCCGAGAACCACGACGGGTGCCGCACCCTGCTTGTCATCGTCCGGAAGAAATCCGCGCCCCAGAGCCGGCCGAATGTGCAGCATCGCGAAGATGCCCGAAGACGCCTGCTCCATCCGGTAGGCCTGCGGAGGAATACCGGTTTCACTCAATATGCCCTCGTCATCGCTGGCAGCTTCCAGCGCCGCCAGAGACGAGTTCTGCGTGCGGTAGTCGCGGAAATCCGGGTACGACACACGCATCGTGTTCTCGCTCTGCTGCTGGAGGTTGCTGCCCATCACCGAGACCAGCTGTGCGCCACCCGGCACCGGCACCGGCTTGAATAGCACTGCGTTGATCAGCGTAAAGACCATCGTGTTGAGGCCGATCCCCAGCGCCAGAGTCGCCACCACAGCGGCAGAAAACAGGCGATGGGAGAGGATCATACGCAGCGCAAACCGCAGGTCGTGTGCCATGTGCCCAGGTACGGAGAAGCGCCGCGGGCGGTTCCCTTCTTTTTGGGTCGCATCATGCCCCGCGCCACCGGAGACGCGCTAGGTCCCAGTTGGTGACAAATCGCCAAGTCACTTATCGAGCACTCCCCGTAGCATGGCGGTAATTCCAACCTTCCGATTGCGGGGGAGTGATGAGCAATCCGGAAGCCGGCGCTGTATCTGAGTAAGCAATGATCGAACGAGTGACGATACTTGGCTGACTATTTCCCTCAATCTCGTAAAATAGAAATAGAGAGGAAAAGAGCCCGCCGCACCCCGCGGGCTTTTGCTTTGTGTCAGCAGGTTGCGGAAACCCCGCTGTTGGGAAGAGCACGGCTTCAGCCGTGCCGTTAATGCAATCGGATCAAAGGGGCTTTAGCCCCTGAGGGATGGTTTTGATAACTCGCTGTCCCTTTTGTTACCAACTCGAAAGAGAGCCCGCCACACGGCGAGCTTTTCGTTTTCATTTAGGAGGCAATCGTGGTCCCCTTGTGCACCTTCATCCATCCGAACGGCAAAACCTGTGCCTCGCCTTCACTCCGAACCAGGGACTATTGCTACTTCCACAATCCCAGCCGCCGCGTCTCGGGACCACGCCAACCAACCAGGCGCACGGGATACCGCTGGTACTTGCTCTACCGCAAAATTCCCACCCTCCGCCGCGAGCAGGTCATCCCTCTTCAGACCGAGCTGGTCACCGCTGTCAGCGAGCACCAGATCCCGCGCGAGATTTTCTTCAAGATCATGCCGCGCTTCAACCGGCGCATCGTCGAGCTCGGCAACGAACTCCGCCGTCAGGAGGCATCATCTGTACCTGATAGAAAACAAAGTAGAAACTCGCAAAATATCTGAAATCAATCAGTTACAGAATCATCACACGGCTAAGTCCAATAAAATCAATGAGTGACAAGAACAAATTGAAAAGGAGGGGGGAGGGGTGAGGCCATCTCACCTCCCGGCCGCGGTCACAAGCATACCCCCCGCTCCCCAAAAGAGATTCCCCGCTCTCTTTCCGTTCTCATTCGGATCGCCTGCGATCGGGCGTGATCCATGATTTTTGCCCCACTCATTCAGGCTGTAAAATAGAACTGCGATGCAACGCGATGGCGTGGTCTTATACATATACATACGCCTCAGCGCCTGCTATCCAGACCCGATATGAGCGCAACCAAGCTTGCAGCACCGCCTGCTGGGACCGAGTCCCCAAAACATCAGCCCTCCCAACACGAACAAGTATTCGACGCCTTCCGGCGTTGGGGATACCTTCAGGCGCAGCTTGATCCTCTCGATCAGTATCTTTCGCCCGCCAAAGTTCCCGAGCTTGACCTTACCGGCCCTGACGCCACCGAAGCCCGCCGCATCTATTGCTCGACCATCGGTGCCGAGTTCATGCATATCCCCTCAGTCGAGCGCCGCGAGTGGATCGCGGAGCGCCTCGAAGCTGGACCACCGCTGCTCGATGACGCGGCTCGCCAACATGTCCTCGATCTGCTGACGCGCTCCGACATCTTCGAGCAGGTCATTCAGTCACGCTACCTCGGCACCAAGAGGTTTTCCCTCGAAGGCGTCACCGCGCTCATCCCGTTCCTTGACGAACTGCTCAACCGCTCCTCGGAATTGGGTGTGCAAACGTCGGTCCTGGCCATGAGCCATCGAGGACGCCTCAGCGTCATGGTCAACACTCTTGGCAAGCCTGCCGCCGACATCTTCTCCAAGTTCGAGGATGTCAATCCACGCAGTATCCTTGGCGGCGGAGATGTGAAGTACCACATCGGAGCCACTGGCGTCTTCCACTCGCGCAACGACGAGTGGGTCGCCCTGCACCTCGTCTCGAACCCCAGCCACCTCGAGGCCGTCGACCCCGTCGCCATGGGCCGCACTCGCGCCAAGCAAGCCCGGTGGGGAGCCGACGGCATCGACCGGGTTCTGCCCATCCTTATTCACGGCGACGCCGCCTTTGCCGGCCAGGGCATCTGGGCAGAAACCATGAACCTGGCCGAGATCGAAGGCTTTTCCGTAGGCGGCACTATTCAGATCATCGTCAACAACCTCATCGGTTTCACCGCCGAGCCCGACGAATCCAGCTCCACGCGTTTCTCTTCCGACCTCGCCCGCCGGCTGCCCATCCCCATCTTCCACGTCAACGCCGAAGACCCGGCCGCCGTCGCGCGCATCGCCGCTCTCGCCGCTGAATATCGTCACACCTTCCACAGCGACGTGGTCATTGACCTCATCGGGTACCGCCGTCACGGCCACTCGGAAGTCGACGATCCTACCATCACGCAGCCTCTGCGCTACAACCGCATCAAGACTCATCCGCCGCTCTCCGAGCTTTACGCGAAACAGTTAGGCATCGACATCTCGGCCAGGGTGCGCGAACTGCAGACCGAGTTTGCCGATGCGCAGAAGGCGGCAACCACGATGCAGAAGATGCCTCATCTGGCTCGCCTTCCCGAGTACTGGTCGCCCTATAAGGGTGGCCCATGGAAGTCCGGGTACGAGGTAGAGACCGGCCTTGGCCGCGATGAAGTCAGCCGCATCTCCCAGGGCCTCACATCCTATCCTGAGAGCTTCCACGTCCATCCGAAGATCAAGAAACTCCTCGAGCAGCGCGCCGAGATGGGCCAGGGCAAGCGCCCCTTGGACTATGGCATGGCCGAGGCCGTTGCCTTCGGCTCTCTCCTCACAGCCGGCATACCTGTGCGCTTCAGCGGCCAGGACAGCCAGCGCGGCACCTTTAACCAGCGGCACTCAGTCCTCATCGACATTGAAAACGAGCAACCCTGGATTCCTCTCAGTCATCTCTCGCCGGACCAGGGCTCCTTCGATATCTATAATTCCGTCCTCTCTGAAGCCGGTGTGCTCGGCTTCGAGTATGGATACAGCCGCGATTACCCCGAGGCCCTGGTCCTCTGGGAAGCCCAGTTCGGCGACTTCGCCAACGGCGCGCAGATCGTCATCGACCAGTTCATCTCTGCCGGTGAAGACAAGTGGGGACTGCTCAGCGGCATCGTCGTGCTCCTGCCTCACGGCTATGAAGGCCAGGGACCGGAGCACTCCAGTGCTCGCATCGAGCGTTACCTGCAGCTTGCCGCTCACGACAACATCCAGGTCTGCCAGCCTTCGACCGCCGCGCAGTATTTCCATCTGCTGCGCCGTCAGGCGCTGCGCAAGTGGCGCAAGCCGCTCATCGTCTTCACGCCCAAGAGCATGCTGCGCCATCCCGACGCCGTCTCGCCCATCGAAGATCTCACACTGCCG
>DATAQX010000210.1:0-3161 GCA_036264455.1 Silvibacterium sp.
CCAGTCGATAATTGTCAGATGCACTGTGCCCTGTTCAACCTTCCCTCAAAAAAATTGTGGCGTATTCGTCCGACACTGTACGCGGACGAATGCATGGAACTCAAGGCAATTCCTGAAGCGCGTCATGCCGTGTGCGATTTCGTGCGGGACATTGCGACTCCTGCGTAAATGTACACGCTTTCATCACGGCAGTCCATCAGGGTTTTGAAGCGGTTTTTATTGTCCCAGAGCAGCGAACTCTCGGTGCGCCGCGACGAGTGGAGGCAGATCCGGATCGGCAGTCTTCCAGTAGTCAAAGAAGGACTGATACTGCTGCAGGGCCTTTGCCTTGTCGCCCTGGAGCGCGTAGGCGCGGGCCAGCCCGAGCATGCTGAGCGGATATGCCACGTTCATGCCCTGCACCTGGCACAGGACGAAGACGCTGCGGTTGGCGAGCGGAAAACCGAAATCGGTGGCCGCGGCGGCACCGTCTTTGAGCGCGAGATGCGCGAGACCACGCAGGTACGATCCGATACCCAGAATGTCATAGTCCGCCGCTGGCTTCAGCGCGTCCAGCGCGTCTTGCGGACGACGGCTGCCGAGGTCAATGGCGGCATCGATACTCGGCAGGAATACGTGATTGATGATGGTGTCCTGAGGATAGGCACGGGCCAAAGCCTGTCGTATGGCCAGGGCTCGGGCCGGCTGGCCACAGAGCGCAAAGGCAATGGCGGCGCTTCCCTGCATGGTCCGCTCCTGATCGAGCTCCAGGCTGTGATCGAGGTGCGGGATGGCATCCTCACAGGAGCCAACAAGCGCCCGGTCCAGGGTCTGCTGCGTGATCAACGTGGCGGTTGCGTTCACCAGCTTCTGCTCTGCCATTCGAGAGATAGCCTGTTGCCAATCGTCGGCAGCTGCAGCGAACCGCCCTTCATGCTCGTGAATCAGCGCCATCTGCGAATTTAGAATGAAGCCATCAGGCTTGCCGTGAGCCCACTCCACCTGCTGCTGCACTGCCGCTTTATCCCCCATCAGATAGGCCGCATAGATCCAGGTGCCGCGCATCGAGGCATCCTCGGCAAGATTCAACGCCGTCGCCTGCTCGAATATAGCCTTCGCCTCATCGAAGCGGTGGAGCGCCGTGAGCGCGAGTATGGCGTTCACCCGGGCCGGGCCGCTCTTCGGATTAAGCTCGAGGGCCCTCTTCACCTGCTCATAGGCCTGATTGAACTGCCCCCGGGTCAAATAAGCGACGGAGAGCTGAGTGGGAACGGCAGGATCGTTGGGATAGGTATCGCGAGCGAAACGCAGCGTGTCGATGGCCTGGGGCAGGTCTCCGGTCACATTCAGGTAATAGCGCGCCCGAATATACAGCCGCTCACGCTCGGAAACTTTGTCTGAAAGCTGGAAGGCGCGAGTGATGGCGGCATTGCCCTGAGTCTCATTGCCGAGCGTTACATAGGCGGCGCCAAGACTTGCGTAGGCCATGGCAAAGTTAGAATCGAGCTCAATGGCGCGCTTGTAATAGGTAATGCTCTGCGCGAAGTTGGCCTGCGCCTGCTGGCTCTGTCCCATCGCGTAGGCGCGAAAAGCTTCAAGGGATGGAGTGGTTGCCTCGTTTGGAGAAACATCTAGCTTCTGAATCGATGCCAGCGATTCTCCCAGCTGCTTGCGTAAGGCATCGGACGCAGTGTGCAAGGCATCGAGAACATGATCTTTGCCGTTGGCCTGCTCCTGCTTGCTGGCAAACACCTCTCCCGTTGAGGCGTTCTGTGCCTCGAGCGTGATCAGATACTGGCTGCCTATATTCGAGATGGTTCCATGAATGATGGCCTTGTCGCCCTCGCGTTCGGCAATCTCGCGGGCGATGGGCGGAGTAATTCCCTCGTCTGGCGACTTGCCCAGATAAAACAGGCTCTGGCGCAGATGCGATGCGCTCACCACGTTCAGAAACGGTGACTGCTGCAACTGAACCGTAAGGGCCTGCTTGAGCGCAAAATCGAAGACTGGATCGCCGGTTTTATTTGTGAATTCCGAAACGATGATGGAATCGGCCTGGGCGAGCTGATTTGTTTTGTCTGCTTTCCATCGATGCAGCCCGAAGTAAGCAGTACCGGCCAGCAGCGCGATAACGATGGCCGCGGCCAGCCAGGGCCAGAGATTTTTGCGAGGGGGGGTGATCCTGAGGCCGGTTGCGGAAGGAATAGTGGCGCCCGTATGGCCCAGCAACCGGGACCGCGCCTGTTCGAGATCGGCGAGGAGATCCGCGGCCGATGCGTAGCGCTGCTCTTTGTCCTTGGCCAGCGCCTTCAGGATGATCCGTTCCAGCTCTTTCGGGAATTGCGGAATACGCTTGCGAATGGGCTCGGGATCGCGCGTGAGCAGCGCGGCAAAAATCTCCGCAATGGATTGACCGAAGTAGGGCGCGGAGCCGGTCGCCATCTCATACATCACAACGCCGGCGGAGAAGAGATCGGCACGCCCGTCCAGCTCCTCTCCACGCGCCTGTTCGGGAGCCATGTAGGCAATGGTGCCCATGGTCGAGCCTGGGCTGGTCAGGTTTTCATCCACGACGGTGGTTAAATCGCCAAGCGAGTTCGTCGCGGAAGAGTCGGCCCGTAAGGACGAGTGTTTGGCCAATCCAAAGTCCAGCACCTTGAGGACGCCATTTCCCTGCCCTCGTCGCACAATGAAGAGGTTCGCCGGCTTGATGTCGCGATGCAGGATACCGTGGCCGTGGGCTTCCCCCAGGGCCGACGCGAGTTGGATGCCGTAGTCGAGCACCTGGTCGACAGGCAAGGCATGGCCGTGGATGACCTGCTTGAGCGTCTGGCCCTCGAGCAGCTCCATAACCAGGTAAGGATGACCATCCTGCTCGCCCACGTCGTAAATCGTGCAGATATTCGGATGATTGAGCGCCGACGAGGCTCGAGCTTCCCGGAGAAAGCGCTCGTGTGAAGCCGCAATCGGCGTACCGGAGGCGAGATAGCTCTCGGCGATCACTTTTAGCGCGACATCGCGATTCAGACGCGTGTCATGCGCGCGATAAATGAGCCCCATGCCGCCTTGCCCGATCTGCTCGACAATCTCGTAGGGGCCGAATCTGGTGAACGTCTGCATAGTTGTGCGGGGGTAAGCCAAGTGTAACCGCTCTGGTTGACTTCGCACATCGGGAAGGACGG
>DATAQX010000268.1:0-4106 GCA_036264455.1 Silvibacterium sp.
AGTTCGCGGCAAGGATCTCATCGCGGTGCTGCTCATGCGCGGTGTCTTCGTAACCGTGAACCAGTCCCTCGACGGCGAACTCGTCAAGGATGTCGCCCACCAGTTCGGCGCAGACACCGAGGTCATCACGTTTGAGGACCAGATGGCCAATGAAGCCATCGAAAATATCCTCTCGCAGGAAAACCCCGACGAGCACGAGGTCCCGCGTCCACCTGTGGTCACCGTCATGGGCCACGTCGATCATGGCAAGACTTCGCTTCTCGATGCCATCCGCGAGACCGATGTTGCCGGCGGTGAAGCCGGCGGCATCACCCAGCACATCGGCGCGTACAAGGTCCGCATCAGCAAGCCGGATTCACCTGCTTTCGGCCGCGAGATCGTCTTTCTCGATACGCCGGGTCACGAGGCCTTCACCCGCATGCGCGCGCGCGGCGCGAAGGTGACCGACATTGTCGTCGTCGTGGTTGCCGCGGATGATGGCGTGATGCCGCAGACCCTCGAAGCCATTGACCACGCCAAGGCGGCCAACGTGCCGATCATCGTAGCTGTCAACAAGATCGACAAGCCCGATGCGCAACCGGATCGCGTGAAACAGCAACTGGGCGATCGCGGCCTTGTTCCTGAAGCATGGGGCGGCTCGACGGTGTTCGTCGATGTTTCGGCGAAGAAGAAACAGAACCTCGACCTGCTGCTCGAAATGATCTGCCTGGTCGCCGACCTCGGAGATCTCAAGGCCACGCCGGGACGCTCCGCTGTGGGCACGGTTATCGAAGCCAAGCTCGACCGCGGACGCGGCGCTGTTGCCTCGGTGCTCGTGCAGAACGGAACGCTGCGCAATCAGGACAGCTTTATCGTGGGCAACACCTTCGGCAAGATTCGCGCCATGTTCGACGATCGCGGACGCACGATCGAAGAGGCCGGCCCGTCTACGCCGGTCGAGATTCTCGGCCTCGAAAGCATTCCTGACGCCGGGGATACCTTCCTCGTCGTTGCCGACCGCGACAAGGCCAAGGGCATCGCGCAATACCGCAAGATGAAGGAGCGCGAGGCACAGCTTGCCAAGAGCTCCCGCGTATCGCTCGAAGGCCTGGCAGAACAGATCAAGCAGGCCGGCACCAAGGACCTGGCTATCATCCTCAAGGGTGATGTGCAGGGCTCGGTGCAGGTTCTCGCCGATTCGCTGCAGAAGATGTCCACCGAAAAAGTGCGCATCAAGGTCATCCACTCCGGCGCCGGAGCGATCACCGAGAGCGATGTGCTTCTGGCATCGGCCTCGAACGCCATCATCATCGGCTTCAATGTCCGGCCCGAGCGCAAAACGGCGGAGCTTGCCGAGCAGGAAGGCGTGGAGATTCGCCTGCACTCCATCATCTACGAGCTGCAGGACGAAATTCGCAAGGCCATGCTCGGGCTTCTCGATCCCGTCTTCAAGGAAAACTATCTTGGACGTGCGGAGGTTCTCAACGTCTTCAGAATTCCGAAGGTGGGCACCATTGCCGGCTGCCGCGTAACCGACGGCGTGCTCAAGCGCGACGCCGAAGTACGCCTCATGCGCGACGGCGAGCAGGTCTACAAAGGCAAGCTCTCCTCGCTCAAGCGCTTCAAGGATGACGCCCGCGAGGTCACCAGCGGCATGGAATGCGGCGTGGGCCTGTCGAACTTCAACGACGTTCAGATCGGTGACACCATCGAAGCCTTCGTCACCGAGAGAATTGCGGCGGAGCTGACGGCAAGCTAGGACTCGCCGTCCAGGCATTCATTTAAAAGGCGGGATTGCTTCGGCGGTCCCGCCTTTTTGCCTCTCACAGAGATGCAATCGCACTGCAACGCTTCCCGAGCCGATTTCACTATGGAACCAGACGCTTCACCTCAAGTGGTGAACAGAAAGGAACTGGATATGGCTCTTACTTATACGCTGGTTAGGGAATGTCTCAACAATGTTGATGATGCTGCTGGCCTCTGGCAGATTGAAGGGGGCAAGGTATTGCAAAAGGAAAAACAGGTGGCCAACTACTCCAGCGTGAAACGGGTTAGTTGCGGCACGCAACAGCAAAACACCGCGATGCTGTGGGTAACGCTCTTTTTCCTGAAAGGACAGCCTCCGCAAAACATAACTCTGCATGGCTCTCATGACTTCAGCAGCGGCGGAGAAATTGGCAGCGTAAGCGCGGCCTCTTCGGCTTTTGCTACCCACATCGGCAAGCAGTTCAAACGCGTCGTCAATACGCTGACTATTGGTTAGCCGTATCAACGCCGCGTCTAACAAGGCTAGCTGCAGCGATAAGATGACAATCCTCACTTGCGTTCTCCGCTGAAGCCGCAGATGCTGGGCATAATCCCTGGAAGCTCTTTCCAACATGCCAACCGAAGCCAAAGACGATGCCCTCACCATCTGCGCTATCAGCATCGTTGCGCTGATGCTCTCGACCATGCTGCATGAAGGGCTGGGACATGGGGCACTCGCGCTTCTTACAGGAGCAACGTCGGGAACGCTGTCCACCGTTGCGTGGTCGAGCGACTTCGACTCCAGGCTGGTCGCCGCCGGAGGCACGCTCGTAAACCTCGCCGCCGGATTTCTCTTCTGGCTGACGCTCCGGGCCGCACACAATTTGTCCGCCGCCACGCGCTTCTTTCTGTTTATAGCCTGCGCCTTCAATCTTTTTACCGGTACGGGCTATTTTTTCTTCTCAGGAATCACAAACTTTGGCGACTGGGCAGCGGTGATCGACGGAATGCACCCACATTGGCTGTGGCGCGTGCTCCTGGTGGTCGTAGGGATGGCCGCTTACTACGGTGCGATGCTGGTCGTCGGCACAAGTCTGGTGCGATATCTCGGTGTCGCCATCAGCAACCGCGTGCGCTTCCGCAGGCTCACAGTGCTGCCCTATGTCGCGGCGCTTGTGCTTGAAGCTGTCGCGGCCATACGGAATCCAGTCGGCATTCGCCTCGTCTTTGAATCTGCCCTCGCCGCCACCGCGGGAGCCAACTGCGGACTTCTCTTTATGCAGTACTACCTCCCGAAAGCAACTGCGCCCGGTCCCAACAGTCAGCTTATCCAACGCAGCTATGTCTGGATCGTTGTTGCCTTCGGGCTTGCTATGGTCTTCATCCTCATCCTCGGCCCCGGCATTCGCCTGCACCGGTAAGCATTACGATGGAAGCACCATGCCCGTAGCCTGCATGACCATCGAGCTAAGTATCGAGCACGCACAGTCGCTCAAGGACCGCCGGCAGGTTGTCCGCAGCCTTAAAGAAAAACTCGGCCACGGTTTCAATATCTCGGTTGCTGAAATGGACGAGGCTGTCACCTGGCAATCCGCCACCCTCGGAGTCGCGGCCATCTCCGGCTCACGCGATTACCTCGCGGGACTCATGCGCCAGGTGGAAGATGCGGCCAATCGCATCGCTAACGATTTGGGCGCACAAGCAGTCGATATCTGGTGGGAATTTGTAGAAATCTAAGAGCTAAGAAGCGGGTAGCTAGCTGCCCGCTTTTTTAGCTGACCGCTTTTTTGCTCCTTTCTGATATTCTCAAACGTTTAACCAAAGGACACAAAAGATGCCGGAGCCAAGGGCACGTCAATACCATCGGGACCGGGTTGCCGAAACCCTGCGTGAAGAAATCGGCGCGATGCTCGAGGGCGAGCTTTCCGATCCCCGCATCAGCTTTGCTTACGTTACCCAGGTCGTCTTGAATCCGGGGGGCAAATCCGGGCTTATCTATGTCGCCGTAGACGGGGGGCCGGAAGAAGAGGCCCAGACCATCGAAGGCCTCATGGCGGCGCGCGGGCATATCCGCCACACGCTGCTTGAGCGCATGGGCACCCGTCGCGTCCCCGATCTCATCTTTCACATCGATCGCTCCGAAAAAATGAAGGCGCGTATCGACGAACTGCTTGGCCGTAAGCGCAATCGGCAGAAGGACGCTCCGAGAAGCTAGAGCCCGCCAAGGGACTCTGGCAAACAATTATGCAGCGACGCGACGACATCCACGCAGTTCTCCACGCTATCGAGAGTGGCGAGCGTTTTCTGGTTTCCGCGCACGCCCGTCCCGATGGCGATGCAGTGGGCTCCATCCTGGCGTGCGGCATGATTCTCGATCAGCT
>DATAQX010000296.1:0-6926 GCA_036264455.1 Silvibacterium sp.
ACTCAGGACTTCGAACGTGCCTGCCAGATCGCATCCAAGGACTTCGGCCTGCAATGGATCGAGCTACGCTCGATGTGGAACAAGAACGTCAGCGATCTCGACTCAAAGGAGATCGCCGAAGCCCGCAGAATTCTTGAGAAGTATCAGCTGCGCGTGACGGACATCGCCAGCCCGCTCTTCAAGACAGATTGGCCGGGTGCCCCGCTGTCAAAGGAGAGTCCGCGCCACGATCAGTTTCACGCTGACTTCGACTTCAAACAGCAGGATGCCCTGCTCGAACGGTGTATCGAACTGACCAAGGCATTCAGCACCGACCGCCTTCGCTGCTTCGACTTCTGGAGGCTGGAGGACCAGAAGCCTTATCGCGAAGCCATCAACAAGAAGCTTCGCGAGGCGGCGGAGGTCTGCGCGAAGAGCAATGTCATCCTGCTGCTGGAAAACGAAATTGCCTCCAACACGGCAACCGGAGAAGAGGCCGCCGCCGTCCTCGCCGCCATCCAGGACAAGAACTTCATGTTGAACTGGGACCCGGGCAACGCCGGCACTTTCCCCGGAAACACGCCCTATCCTGACGGCTACAACTTGCTACCCAAAGATCGGATCGGGCATTGCCACTGCAAAGACGTGACGCGCAAGCCCGATGGCAAGTTCGAGTGGCAGCCGGTGGGCGGAGGCATCATCGACTGGGTCGGCCAGTTCCGGGCATTGCAGCGGGACGGCTATCACTACGCGGTGAGCCTGGAAACCCACTGGCGCGGTGCGGGAACTCCGGAAGCCTCAACCCGCATCAGTATGCAAGGATTGAAAGACGCGCTGAAGAAGGCTGGAATTAGCTGCTAGAGGTACCCCCTCCCCCACCCGACTTTCTCACTCTTCGCGTAAATCATTCATTCTGTTCAGCTTTCATACCTTATTATGTAGGGAAACCATTGATTCCATGAGGCTTGCGTCTAAATCATTGATTCGGCCTTGGTTAAGCTACGGTCACTGATTCTGCTGGATTTGTGGGAGGGTCATTGATTCCGTTGCACTTAGCTCTGCGGGTGCTCCTTTTCTGACCGGGTGATGTGATGCAAAAGAAAAGACCGCTGCTCGGGCGGTCTTTTCGGTTTCTGGAAGCTCTAGTTCTATTTTAAGTGGTTGGGGGAAATTGAACGCCAACTATTTTGCAGGGTTGGACGCTCGAGAAACTGCCGTGCGAACTGGGTTGGTCTCCCACCCGCTGCACCCGCTGGCAGGCAAACCTTCGATCTGAACAAATCTCTGGCGATCCGGCGGAAGATCGAGACATCAGGTTACCAGCGTTATATACTTACTTCGTTCCCCTACCCATATTGCTTGCAATTCCAAGGGTTTGTTTTATTTAGCGATGGGAGCGCCGAACTATCGACGACCAGAAACGAGTTCCTCCGTACGGAGACCCCTCAAAAGGGGGTAACGGTGGTGTGCGCGCGCCACTGAAGGGGGAAAGCTCGTCTCCGGATCGAAGGCTGCCGAGCGATGCTCCGACCATGATCGGCACCCCGGGAAGCATGGGCCAGTCTCCTGGCCAGTCAGCAGGTTATCCGGGAGGCCCGAGCCGGCAGAGCCCCTTTCCCGGCAGCCGCACAGTGGGCGACCTTGGCGGACAGCCCACTCTTGAACCGGGCTACCTGCTCGGGCAGCGGTACGAAATTCTCTCGCTCCTCGGTGAAGGCGGGATGGGGGCCGTTTACAAAGCCCAGGACGTCGAGCTGAACCGCACCATTGCCCTTAAAACTATCCGCCGCGAATACGCCGGAAACGCCGCCATTATCGACCGCTTCAAACAGGAACTGATCCTCTCCACCCAGGTCACGCACCGCAACGTTGTCCGCATTTACGACCTGGGCGAAGCCGACGGCATAAAGTTCATCACAATGGAGTACGTCGAGGGCGAAGATCTGCGCACCCTCATCCATGAGCGCAAAAAGGTCCCTGCCGACGAGGCGGTCGAGATCATCCAGCAGGCAGCCCGGGCGCTCGAAGCGGCGCACGCCGTAGGCGTGATCCATCGCGACCTGAAGCCGCAGAACATCATGCGCGAGCAGGGCGGGCGCATCCTGGTAATGGATTTCGGTCTGGCGCGCACGCTCGAAGGCGATGGCATGACGCAGACCGGAGCTCTGGTCGGAACGATGGAGTACATGTCTCCGGAGCAGGCGCTTGGCAAGAATCTCGATCAACGCTCCGATATTTTCTCCCTTGGCCTGATCTTTTACGAGCTGCTCACCGGCGAGACGCCTTTCCGCGCCGACAGCGCACTGGCCAGCCTGATCAAACGCACGCAGGAGAGAGCGGTTCCCGTGTCGCATCACGACAGCAGTATTTCGGGGCCGCTCGATCGCATCGTGAATCGCTGCCTGGAGCGCGACGTCAATCTGCGATATCAGAGCGCCACGGAACTTCTCACCGATCTTCGCAGATGGCGCGGCAAGACCTCGTCAGGCTCGATTGTTGTGCCGCCTGGCAGCTATTCTCCTCCACTGCAGGTGTGGCTGCGCGAGAAGCGCTGGTGGCTGGCAGGCGGAGTTGCTGCTGTACTTCTGCTCGCGGTCGCCGGATACGTGGCGATGCATTCCAATTCATCTTCGAATGCTTCGGAGAAGCCGGCCGCGAAAGGGCGGGCGCCGGTGGTGCCGGCGATGTCGCTGGCTATTCTACCCTTCCGCAACTCGTCCGGGGACCCCAAGGACGACTGGATGGGAGCCAGCGTGGCCGATATGCTGGGCACCGATATCGGGCAGTCGGCACACCTGCGCACTGTTCCTACCGATCGCCTGCAGCAGGTGCTTTCGGATTTGCGCATCGGTCCGCAGACGATCATCGATCCCGACACGCTGCGCCGCGTGGCCGAGTTCAGCAATGCTGACGTAGTTGTATCCGGGCAGTTTTCGCGCTTCGGCGATCAGATTGTGATCGACGCGACTATCCGCGACCTGAAGCGCGATCAGAGTGTACCGGTGAAGAAGCAGGCTCTGGCAAAGGATCTCCCCGCCGCGATCGACGATCTTGCCAACCTGGTGCGGAACAACCTTTCGCTCTCCTCTGACGTGATGAAGGAGCTGAAGGCGCAGTCCTTCAAGCCCAGCTCAACGTCTGTCGACGCATTGCGTGAGTACAACCAGGGACTGGCGATGATGCGCGAAGGGAAGAACCTCGATGCATCAAAGCATTTTCAGGCGGCCACCACTGAGGATCCGCAGTTTGCACTGGCCCATTCTAAGCTGGCCGAGGTGCAAACTGAACTGGGCTTCGTGAGCGACGCGGAGCAATCGTCCCGCCGGGCGGAGGATCTGGCGCGCAGCGAAAAACTGCCGCTGCCCGAGCAGTATCTGATCAGCGCAAGTCATGCGCGGATCATGAAGAACAATAAGCAGGCGATCGAGGCCTACGAGAACCTGGCGGCGAGCTGGCCGGGTGATGTGGATGTCCAATACAACCTCGGCACCTTGTATATGTCCACCGGCGACTACGCCAAGGCCCACGACGTATTTGCAAAGATTCTTGAGGCTGATCCGAAGAATATCAAGGCGCTTTGGGAGATGGGCGTCGTCGAGATTACCCTCGGCAACCCACAAGCGGCGCTCGATTCACTGAGCAAAGGGCTTAATCTCGCAACCCAGGTGGATAATAAGGAGCTGAAGGGGCTGATCCTGCTCTCAACAGGCATTTCATACCGGCTGCTCAACAAACCGGATGAAGCGCTGCGCAATTACAAGGAATCCATTGAGATCAACCAGAAGCTCGGCCAGAAGCGCGGGGTGGCTGCCGCGCTGGATGAGATGGCCAACCTGCAAAAGATGAGCGGCAACTCCGACGCCGCATTGGCCAGCTACAACAAAGCGCTGACGCTGCTACGCGAAATAGGCATGAAGGAGGAGATGGGCGACACGCTTCTGGACATGGGTACGGTGTACCAGGATCGCGGCGACTACGATCAGGCGCTGGAGAAGTACAAGGAGGCATTGCAGATCCAGCGTGAGATAGGCGACCAGGGCTCCGAGGGTCTCGGCCTGACCAATATCGGCGCCGTTTATCTCGCCAAGGGAGATACGGACAACGCCTTCACGAATTACCAGCAGGGCCTGCAATTGCGGGAAAAGCTGGGAGTTCCCGGCGACATTGCACTCACGCTGGAGGGACTGGGAGAGGCTTATACCCATACCGGCCAATACGATCAGGCGCTCACCCACCTCATGCGTGCGCTGGAGCTCGCCCGCAAGGTTGGCGATGCCCGCTCCATTGCGCTGATCTCCCACCAGATCGGCCTGGTGTTTCAATATCAGGGCCGCCTGGGAGCAGCTGTAAAGTCCATGCAGGACGGAGTAAAGGCTTTTCACGACCAGGGAGAGCTCGGAGCAGCAATGGCGTCATTCCAGACCGATCTGGCCAGCGCCCTGGCCCAGGCCGGACGGGGAGACGAGGCTGCACAACCGCTCGATGAGGCGGAAAGCATAGCACGTGGACTGAAGAACGACGCTCTGATGGCAACCATATTGAACACCCGGGGTGACCTGGCGTTTTATCGGGGCGACCTCAAGGACGCCGACCAGTTCTATCAGTCAGCCTTGCGGCGGACATCGCATATCAAAGATGCCGACACGATCGCCCAATCCAGGCTGAATGTGGCGAAGATGGCGATCGCGCAGGGGCGGTCGAAAGAAGCACTCGCCATGCTACGCCCCTTGCTGAACTCGGGCGGCGCCACGAGCGCCTATTTATCGCTGCGAAGCGCGATTGCCTCTGCCGAGGCCGAGGTTGGAAGTAAAGACTACACGCACGCCCAGCGTGATCTCGAGCAGAGTTTGACCGCGACCGAAAAGGCCGGCATGCGTCTCGATCTGGCCAGGATCTATTCCCTCCTGGGTCAATCGGCAAGGCTGGGCGGGACCGCAGACCGGAGCCAGGCTTCCTATTATTACGGCGAGGCCGTGCGTTTACTCGACAGCATTCGCTCCGACCCCGGCGCAGAGAAGGTCCTCGATCGCAAAGACCTCAAGGCAATCTACGACGACGCGAATCACTGGAAGTAACGACTACGCTTTCGCAACCGCTTAACAACCTTAAAGGCTCTCCCTGATGAACTCTGCAGAGATGCGGAGTCGCGGCCTAACCAGACGTACCCACGGGTGTCTTCTTAGGCCACACCGCCACGGTGACGGGAATCAGGACCAGCTTTATCAGCCAATCCCCGGAATGGATCGCCGCTAGCTGCCAGGGCACGTTCTGCCAGAGCATCGAGCCTGTGAGCAGAACAACAGGAAACCCAATCCACAGCCAGAGTCCCAATTGGAGCGCACCCTTCCAGTTCAAAATGTTGAGACGCAGGACGAGACGAGCAACCACATAAGCCAGAACAAAGGTGCGAAACAGCTCGCAGAGCGCCTTAGCGGCACTCGGGCTGGGAGCGGCCGAGAAACCGCTCAACTCCAAAAACTGCCGGCCGAAGATCAAAGGGCTGTACCAGACCGAGCTCGCAATGAACGCCACTACAACCACAAGAACCAGAGCGAAGTAGTTCACTCGGATCATCTCTCAACCTCACGAACATTGATCACTCAATGTGTTTGCTCAGGATACACAGCAAAAGCTCTCTGAAGAGAGCCCGGCATCGATGACCAGAAATATCTAGCCGGAAATCTCTCGGCGCAATTGTCTTCAATCCGCCTTAGTGGAGATGGACGGGAAAAGGCCCGTCTGTTGCCGCAGACGGGCCTTTCAGTTATCGAGCGCTCGTAAATCGACTACTTGAGAATCAGCGTCGTCGCCGTCGACTGGTTGTTGGCCGGATGCGTGTCCGGATCGACACTCGTGATAGTCACCGTATCGCTGATCTTTGATCCGGCCGCGGCAGTCGCCTTGACCGTGATCAGGACGTTGAACTCCTCCAGTCCCGACCAGGTGATCGGATCGAGTGAAGTCAGGGTGCAGGTAACGGTATTACCGGCATATGAGCAATTCGTACCGTTCGAAGAAAGACCGCAACCCTTCTTGCTGCAGGAGAAGACTTTCGGTGTCGCGCTGACGTACGTGAGCCCGGCTGGAAGCGTATCGGTGACCACCACACCGGTTGCGGTGTTCGCGCCGAAGTTCCCCGCAGCGATCTCATACGCGAACACGCTATTGTGAGATACCAGAATCGGCGCCACGTTTACCACCGCAAGATCCACCGGCGGCGGTGGCGAAACGACCTGATAGGTAACCGCAGCTGGTGAGGCAGCATTTCCAGCCGCGTCAGTCGCGTTGACCGTGAATGTCATGCTCCCCGCAGCGGATGTCTTCACTGGACTCGTGATGTTGCCGGTATTCAAGGTTCCCGCCGGGAAGGTTGAGCTGCCGCAGCTCACCACTCCGGAGAGAGTGTCAGTGCAGCTATAGCTGGCCGTCACCGCCTGGCCCACTACGTACGAGTTCGCGACTCCGAAGTTGGTCGATGGCGGAGGCGACAGCGTCGGGCCAGTGACAACGACAGGCGCTTGCGTATCCACGTTGATGGGTACCGTGTAGAAGGAGGTGGACCAGCTGCCGCTCCCGTCCTGCGTGAACTTGAGCTCTCTGGTGCTGGCGCAGTCCTGGGCGAAATAATGGAGGAGGTACATACCATCCCCATTGGGAATGGGAACGCTTTGCTGAGCCGGCGTGAAGACAGTAGCCGCAGGTTGTGTGGGTGAGCTGGAGGTCGGGCAGGCGATGCTGTTGGTCAGAGTGATGTCTCCGGGGACGGGCGATGTTCCCGGCACTGGCGGGTTCGATGCCAGAGAAATACCGTAGGTGATGCTCTGGATGGGAGCGGGAACGAAATTGGCCTGTCCCGGCACCGGCGGCTGAACGCCGGCGAAGCTCGGCGGCTGGCTGGACAAAGTGATGGATGCGGTCTGGCTGTTGATCCAGCCGCCCGGCTGCTG
>DATAQX010000303.1:0-3057 GCA_036264455.1 Silvibacterium sp.
CCGCCTTGATCGTTGCATAAAATGTTTGCGCCATTATTCTTCCTCCCTCAGTTTAGGGACCACCCGGAGCTGAAACGCACATCGCCGGATTCTACAACACCTTCATCTGCCTCTGCTCATCCTCGTGACCAAGTTAGAATCAGGATGTTTGGCCCGAAATGCTCGAAGGATAGTAACGAATGAGGAAGTTGAATACCGCGGTGGCCGCCATCGCGATCATCGCTTATGGGTGCCGTGCGGCTGCTGCCGCAGCACCCGCAGACAAACATGCGTCGGTCGACTGGCCCGTCTATGGCGGCCAGGTTGCCGGAGATCACTATTCTGCGATCTCGCAGATCAATCGCACCAACGTCGGCCAGCTCCAGGTTGCGTGGAAGTTCGACTCCGGCGAGCACGGAGGCATGCAGACCAGCCCCATCATTGTTGACGGAGTTCTATATGCCTACACGCCATCGCAGAAAGTGATCGCTATCGATGGCGCCTCCGGCAAACTGCTCTGGAAGTTCGACTCCGGCATCGCAGGAACGCAGCCTGCCCGCGGTCTGGCTTACTGGACTGACGGAAAAGAGAGCCGGATTCTCGCCGGAGTAATGAATTACCTCTATGCGCTCGATCCCACAACAGGCAATCCGGTTGCGAGCTTCGGCGAAAACGGAAGAGTCGATCTCCGCAAAGATCTCGGGCGCGACTACACCCAGCAGGCCGTCGCCATGACCTCGCCCGGCATCGTCTACAAAGACCTCATCATCGTCGGCTTCCGTGCGCCGGAAACGCCGCCTGCGCCGCCCGGAGATATCCGCGCCTACGACGTTCGCACCGGCAAACTCCGCTGGAGTTTCCACACCATTCCCCACCCCGGCGAGCTCGGCTACAACACCTGGCCTGCGGGTGTGTGGGGCCACATGGGCGCGGCGAACAACTGGCCCGGGATGGCCCTCGATGCCCAGCGTGGCATTGTCTATGTGCCGACCGGATCGGCGGTCTTCGATTTTTACGGCGGAGACCGCGTCGGCAACAATCTCTTTGCCGACACGCTTCTCGCCCTCGACGCCGCGACCGGAAAGCGCATCTGGTCCTTCCAGGGCGTGCATCACGATATCTGGGATCGCGACTTCCCTTCACCTCCCGCTCTGCTGACAGTCAGGCGCGATGGCAAAAATATTGACGCTCTGGCCCAGACCACCAAGCAGGGCTGGGTTTATCTCTTCGACCGCGCCACCGGAAAGCCTCTCTTCCCGATTGAAGAGCGGAAGTATCCCCCCAGCACCGTGCCCGGCGAAGTGGCCTCGCCCACCCAGCCGCTGCCCGTCAAGCCCGAGCCCTTTGCCAGGCAGCTTCTCACCGAAGACATGCTCACGCCGCGCACTCCCGAGGCTCACGCCTGGGCTGTTAAGCAGTTCCGATCCTTCCGCAGCGAAGGACAGTTCGTTCCCTTCAGCGTGGGCAAGCAGACCGTCATCTTCCCGGGCTTCGACGGCGGAGCCGAATGGGGCGGACCGGCGATCGATCCCACCACGGGAGTGATCTACATCAACGCCAACGACGTTGCCTGGACAGGTGGACTGGTTGAGAACACTCGTTCGGGAGCGGGCGCGGATACCTACGCCGACCAGTGCGCCGTCTGCCACGCCGACGACCGCGCCGGAGATCCCCCCGCCTTTCCTTCGCTGCTCGACCTCGACAAGCGGCTGACACCCGCGCAGATGGCCGACGTGATTCATCAGGGCCGAGGCAGGATGCCGGGCTTTCCCAGCCTGCAGGATGGCGAGCTCGACGCGCTGCTGACCTACCTGCGGACGGGAAAAGAGGTGGAAGCCTCCGACGCTCCGACGGTCCTGAAAAAAGAACTTCCCCAGGCGAGAACCTCCACTCCGCAGAGCGACTTTTCCCGCCCTGATTCCCCAACCATGAAATACCGTTTTACGGGATACAGAAAATTCCTCGATCCCGATGGATACCCGGCCGTCGCGCCCCCCTGGGGCACTCTAAACGCCATCGATCTCAATACCGGCGAATATCTCTGGAAGATTCCGCTCGGCGAGTATCCTGAGCTGGCCGCGAAGGGCATGGCGCACACCGGCACGGAGAATTATGGCGGACCCATCGTGACCGCTGGAGGCCTGGTCTTCATCGGCGCCACGA
The DNA here is from genome assembly GCA_036264455.1 of Silvibacterium sp. GTDB lineage: Bacteria > Acidobacteriota > Terriglobia > Terriglobales > Acidobacteriaceae > Silvibacterium. The sequence continues at coordinate 2,143 of DATAQX010000303.1, forward strand.
TCTACGACAGAAAAATCCGCGCCCTCGACAGCCGCACTGGAAAGCTATTGTGGGAAACGGAGCTGCCCTTCGCCGGCCTGGCCACTCCCGCCACCTACATGATCGGCGGCAAGCAATACATAGTCATCGCCGCCGGCGGAGGCAGAGATCGCAAGTCGCCCTCAGGCGGAATGTATGTAGCGTTCGCCTTGCCCTGATAATCCGATTGTCTTGTCCAAATGGATAATTTCCATGTGGCCAGCGATCCGGGAGCCAGCGATTCAGGAGCCGACGATCCACGAGTTGTGCTCTTAACAATTGACCTGTACACCTCGGTGAGCGCATCGGTCTGGAGGCAACAGTTGAGAGCGAACCCTCGCATTTCCAGTGATCCAAGCGCTATCCGGAAACTTCGCGCGATGAGCTTAAATCCCTGGTATCTACTCCCGAGTGGCGGCGGTCCTGCAATCTCCAACTTCCGGCGCGCCGAACACACTGGCATCGCGGTGCGGTCATTGAAAACCCGTGTGGCGTGCCGTTTTATCACGCCTCACGGGTTCGTGTTCCCAACCGTGCTTGCCGTCGCGTCTGGGGAATTAAACCGAGCAGAGATCAGGCACATACCCAAGGGAACGAATACCCTCATCTCCCGAATTGGCCGGGGCCGAATCTCTGCAAAAGCTGTTTGTCAACATGAATAGATCCCGGGCGTGTAGGTGCGACATCTGAACCTACTTGCCTATGCTCTCGTTTACAGGGGTTGCCAGAAAGGCGTGGACCTTGCCCGCATCCGGACCGCTTTTGACCGTTGCCATGCCCGAGATTTGTCCGCGCTCGTTGATCTTGTTCGCCATGGTTGCGCGGAGGTTGAGATCTTTAGGAAACAGGGTGTTGAGGTCGGTCAACACGCCATCCTGATAGATGAAGGCATGGGAC
>DATAQX010000309.1:0-9533 GCA_036264455.1 Silvibacterium sp.
TTGTCCAGACCGGCGAGCACCACCGTTAGGGGCCGATCGATGGTGATCTCTTCGGTGTGAGAGACTAGCTGCTCGGATGGCGCGATAGCCGGGTGCGGCGTGTCTACAAATTCTCGCGGAGGTGTGCAGGTCTGCGCGGACAAACCGACCGCAACGCTTATCGATACCAAGAAGACCATAAGCTTTATATTCGGCGTCAAGCGCATATTACGTATCTCGTATATTCCGATTATCGTAATATACGACCGTCGCCTTGAAGGGGTCAAGATCTGACTCATATTCAGGTGGATGTGCGAGCATTCCTCCCCCATTTCGCCTGCGACGACCTTTGACCGGTAGACTATGATGCCAGGAATGAAGCAGGCTTCCGCGCGCACTCACCCAGTCGATAGTCGCCAGGCCACCGCATTGCACGAATGCGTGGCTGCACTGCTGCGTCAATTCAAGCTCGAGCCGGGCGTGCTTGCCGGGAGCGCCTATGCGGATCTTCACGCAAATGACATAGGCTTGCTTCAGGTGCTCGCCGAACCGGGCGATTGGAACGTTCGAGGGATCGCTCAGGCATTTCGCGCTCCGGTATCGACCATCTCATCCGCACTCGACAGGCTTGAGACACGCCGCGTTGTCAGCCGCCAGCGGCGTCCGGGTAATCGGCGCACCGTCTACATCGAACTAACGGCGGCGGGACTCCGCCTGGCCGCAAGACTGCGCGCTGCGCAGATCGAGAACTGCCGCCTCATGCTGGCGCAACTCGCAGTAGATGAGCGCGAGGAACTCATTCGCCTCGTGGCTCAAATTGCTCGCGGTTAGCCGGTCGCTTTCCCATGGATCAGGGTTGAAATACCAGCCGTGCGCCTTTGTCGGGCGCCGTCCAAACTGTTTCGATATCGCGCAGGGAGACAGCTTTGGTCGGGACCTGAAAGCTGGCTTTGGCGGCTGCCCGTAGGAACTCGCCCACAGCCTTCATGATCTCCTCCAGCGAGGCGCTTCCGAATCCGCTGCCGAGGAGTTCGAGGCCGGAGCTGCGCAGCGTTGCGGCGGGGAGTGAAATCGTCGGGCCAGCTGAATTTCCGATCTGGACATAACGAATTCGACGCGATTCGTGCGAGAGACCTTTCTGTGAGATGGCGGCGTGGACGGATTCGGCGGGCACGCCCCAGAGGTAGTCGAGGACCACATCGATCTTTGATTCGGACAAGTGCTTGCGGAAGTCGGCGATGAGAGATTCGCGATCCTGCTCGAGCGAGATGGTCGCGTCGGCGCCGAGAGTAACGGCCTGTGCGAGCGCATCCGGATTGCGCCCGGCGGCAATCACGCGCTTTGCGCCGAGGCGGCGGGCGATCTGCACGGCGAGGTGTCCGGCGATGCCCGTAGCGCCGAGGATGAGGACGCTTTCTCCTCCGACGAATTTTGCGCGCGCGGTGAGCGCGGCCCAGGAGGACATGCCGGGATTCATCATGGCGGCTGCCGTAACGTCGTCCAGACTGTCGGGCAAGGGCACGGTCAGCCACGATTGCGTGATGGAGCGCTCGGCAAGGGTTCCGTAGGTGTCGTTGGTCCTTCCGTAGTACACGCGGCGGCCATCAGAAAGGCGACCGACGCCATCGACGCCGGGGACAAACGGGAGATTCCCGCTGCTCCCGTAGTGGGTTCCGTTGGCGAGCGCTCTGACGATGGGATGCAGGGCAGCGGCGGTGACCTCGACGAGGAGCTCTTTTTCAGTTGGGACAGGATCGGTGAAGGTGGCGTAGCGTGGCGGACGATCGAAGGCTTCGACGACGGCGGCATTCATGGGGGCTCCTGTGTTGTTCGAGAGATAGGGTAAATGCAAGAGAGATCAGAGCACAGGGCTCAGGGTTCAGCAGAGGTGTTTTCGATGGCAAACGCACGCAGAAACTCCTGCAGCAGCTCCGGAACGGTTCTATGTATGCAGTCCTCGCTTGCGGGATGGGCGGCCACCCATTCGTCGAGCATGGTGAGAAGGATGAAGCCGGAAGGCTCCGCGTCGCCACCTGGCGTTCCATCGCCCAAGCACGCGCGAAAGCAATACTGGCGGCTTGATGCCGATGATCTCTTTCGTCTCGGGATGGGCGCAGTGTTCTGCGGGAGATGCCAGGATGGGTTTGATGTATCACGCCTATCAGTTGTATATCTCAACTGTGCCAAGGAGCGCAGAAATCCCGGCGCCGAGGCCTGGGTTGAGCCTCTTTAACTTATTGATGTCAAGGGGATTTGTGGTGACCCTGGGAAGATTCGAACTTCCGACCTGCGGTTTAGGAAACCGTCGCTCTATCCACCTGAGCTACAGGGCCACTGAGGTGAGTTTACAACGGAGCCGCGGCCGCCTGGGAGATGCTGAACGGATCACGAGGACCAAAGCAGAGTTTCCCGCCCCGCGCGGCTTCGCAGTGTATATTCCGGCTTGAGACGCGGCACGGTGCGTCGCACAATATAACCCGCATGTCCGCATGGGTAGATTCACCGGGTCTATTTCAGTTTGTGCAATTTTGTGATCTGTTCACCCTCCGTGCCAGAGTTCGTGGCAAAGTTGTAGGTTGGATCCGCTACTGTTCTTAAAACCTTTCCGTTCACCCTCACCAAGGAGCCTCTCCCCATGGCTAAGGCAAAGCAGGTGGATAAGACAGCGCAGCCCCTCTCAGCCGATCAACTACGCAAAATGCATGCATACTGGCGTGCAGCGAACTATCTCTCGGTCGGTCAGATTTATCTGAAGGACAATCCGCTGCTGGAACGGCCGTTGACGCTGGATGATGTGAAGCCGCGGCTGCTGGGGCATTGGGGCACGACACCCGGACTCAATTTTCTGTACGTCCATCTGAATCGGCTGATCTGCAAGCACAGCGTGAACATGATGTACGTGATCGGACCCGGGCACGGCGGACCGGGGATCGTGGCCAATACCTATCTCGAAGGATCGTACACGGAGATCTATCCCAACATTGAACGAGACCGGGACGGGATCAGGCGGCTCTTCCGGCAGTTTTCCTGGCCTTACGGGATTCCCAGCCATGTCGCCCCGGAGACGCCCGGTTCGATCCACGAGGGCGGAGAGCTGGGCTATTGCCTGCTGCATGCCTATGGCGCGGTGTTCGACAACCCCAGCCTGATTGCGGCGTGCATCGTGGGCGATGGAGAAGCGGAGACCGGCGCCCTGGCTACAAGCTGGCACTCGAACAAGTTTCTGAATCCGGTGACGGATGGCGCGGTGCTTCCCATTCTCCATCTCAACGGCTTCAAGATTGCGAACCCCACGATTCTCGCACGCATTCCCCAGGTGGAGCTGGAAGCGCTGTTCCGCGGCTATGGATACAAGCCGTTCTTCATTACCGGCGATGATCCGGAGACGATGCACCAGGAGATGGCGGCGCTGCTGGATGTGGCATACGACGAGATTCGCGCAATCCAGAAAAAAGCGCGCACGACAGGAGACCTGACGCGGCCTATCTGGCCAATGATCGTGATGAGGACGCCAAAGGGCTGGACGGGGCCCAAGGTAGTGGACGGAAAACCCGTAGAAGGGACGTGGCGGGCGCATCAGGTACCGTTCTCTCAGCTGCGCGAGAAGCCCGAACACCTGAAGCTTCTGGAAGAGTGGATGCGCAGCTACAAGCCGGAAGAGCTGTTCGATGAGCATGGGCAATTCCGCGATGAATTCGGGGATATCGCGCCTAAAGGACAATTGCGGATGAGCATGAATCCGCATGCCAATGGCGGATTGCTGCTGGAGCCGCTGCGCCTGCCGGACTTTGCGAATTATGAGGTGAAGACTCCGGCACCAGGGGCGGTGGATGCGGAAGCTACGCGCGTGCTGGGATATTTTCTGCGCGACGTGATGAAGTTCAATATGAGCGCGCGCAATTTTCGGGTGTTCGGGCCGGACGAGACGGCGTCCAATCGCCTGGAAGCTATCTATGAGGCGTCAAAGAAGCGCTGGCTGGCGGAGACGGAAGAGGTGGACGAAAATCTCGATCCCGAAGGCCGCGTGATGGAAGTATTAAGCGAGCACATGTGCGAAGGGTGGCTGGAAGGTTATCTGCTGACCGGGCGGCATGGATTCTTCTCCTGTTACGAAGCCTTTATCCACATCATTGACTCGATGTTCAACCAGCATGCCAAGTGGCTGAAGGTCACTCGCGATATTCCCTGGCGGAAGCCAATCGCCTCGCTGAACTATCTGCTGTCATCCCACGTGTGGCGTCAGGACCATAACGGTTTCTCTCACCAGGACCCGGGATTCATCGATCATGTGGCGAATAAGAAGGCGGACGTGGTGCGCATTTATCTGGCGCCAGATGTGAATACGTTGCTCTCGGTCGGGAGCCACTGCCTGCGCAGCCGGAACTATGTGAATCTGATTATCGCGGGCAAGCAGCCGGCGCCGGTCTGGCTGGATATGGATGCGGCTATTCGCCATTGCACGGCGGGGCTTGGTATCTGGGAGTGGGCTTCAAACGACGAGGATGGCGACCCCGATGTGGTGATGGCCTGCTGCGGGGATGTTCCGACGCTGGAGACGCTGGCGGCGGTTTCGCTGCTGCGAGAGCATGTGCCGGAACTGAAGATTCGCGTAGTGAATGTAGTAGATCTGATGGCTCTGCAGCCGGTGTCGGAGCATCCGCACGGAATTCCAGACGAGGATTTCGATCGGATGTTCACAAGGGATAAGCCGGTGATCTTCGCATTCCACGGCTATCCGCCAATCATTCACCGCTTCACTTACCGGCGAAAAAATCACGATAACATTCACGTGCGCGGCTACCAGGAAGAGGGCACGACGACCACGCCATTCGATATGTGCGTGCTGAATCACATGGATCGCTTCCAGCTTGCACTGGATGCAATCCATCGCGTGCCGAAGCTGCGGCAGCTGACGGATGCGGCGACACAGAAGTTCACCGAGAAACGGCAGCAACATAAGCTATACGTCTCACAGTACGGCGAAGACCTGCCCGAGGTAAGAAACTGGCGCTGGGCTCATACGGCATCGGGTGGTGTCTCTGTGAGCCAGGATACGGGCGGCGATAACGCATGAGCGGGAACTCGATCCCGATCCTGGCTATCAATAGCGGCTCCTCTACGCTGAAGTTCGGACTGTTTGCCACAGATGGCGGTGAGGAGCGCGTGCTGGCAAAGGGCAGTGCGGAAGGAATCGGGAGGGATTCAGGCAAGCTGGAGATCCTGGACAGCGACGGCAAGACCCTGCATTCGGAACAGAAAAGATTTGGATCGCAGAAAAACGCACTCAGGGACGTGACGGATTCATTGGCGTCGCTGAAGATGGCGCGGCCAGCAGCGGTGGGACACAGGATGGTACACGGTGGTCCAAAGCTGCGCGATCATGTGCGCATCACGCCAGAGGTACTAGGCACGCTGGAAGGAGCCTTTCACTTTGCGCCACTGCATATCCCCACATCGCTTGAGCTGATTCGCGACACGGAGACAATTTATCCGGATCTGCCGCAGTTTGCGTGCTTCGATACGGCCTTTCACAAAACACTGCCGGAAAAGGCATATCACTTTGCGCTGCCGGAGAAATATCTGGAGCAGGGCGTGCGGCGTTATGGATTTCACGGCCTGTCGTATGCTTCGATCGTGCACCAGCTTGGAATCGAACTTAAACCGCGCACGGTGGTGGCTCATCTGGGCAATGGCGCGAGTCTCGCTGCGCTGCGCGACGGCAAGTCTGTCGATACGAGTATGGGACTCACGCCTACAGGCGGTATTCCGATGGGAACGCGGACCGGCGATCTCGATCCGGGTGTACTCCTATACATTCTGAGAACCGAAAAGCCGGATGTGAACGCACTGGAATCGATGCTGAATCACAAGTCAGGACTGGCTGCGCTGGGCGGCACGAGCGATATGCGAGACCTGTTAAAAGCTGAGTCGAAGGGCGAGCACGAGGCAGCGCTGGCCATCGATATCTTCTGCACGGCCATTGCGAAGACGGTTGCCGCCTTTGCTGTCTCACTCGGCGGACTGGAGATGCTGGTATTCGCAGGTGGGATTGGCGAGCGCAGCGCAGAGGTGCGCTCGAATGTGTGCGCCTGCCTGGCGATGCTGGGCGTGGATCTCGACGCGGATCGAAACAATGCGTCTGACCAGGTTCTGTCTCGCGATGCTAGCCGCGTTGCTGTGCGCATTGTTCCCAGCCAGGAAGAGATGCAGATTGCGCGCGAAGTTCGGGCTCTTTTGTAAGTGAGAATCCCACCCTTTGCGCAAAAACGTGCAAGCGATGGGGCAACCGCACCTGATCAAATGACCCGATCTAATGATTCGTACCGTGGGTTCGTATCTGGTAAGCGATAGCTTCGAGCACTCGTTCGGGGTTGATATCTTTCGGCGTTTCGATGTTCATTTTCCCGCTCATCTGCGCCGCTAAACGCGCGGCGATCTGCGCACGCGTGGCCAACTCCATATCGAGGGCGCGGGAGAAAAAACGATCGATCACATGGAGGTCTTCGGCCGTGAGGCGCGCGATCGCGTCTGCCGGGAGAGCGACGGCAAGATTGTGCCGTGAGAGGAAGTCCGGCTCTCTTTCCGCCGGCTGGAAGGATGGAGCGGTAATGGTGCGAGGGCCGGTTCCACCCCAGATCGGCTCTTCTGTCGCGCGTTCATGCACAACCAGTGTTCCGGCGGCTAAGTCCCCCAGCCGCTTGTGCTGGCGATTGCAAATCATGGCGATGATTCCCACGAGATAAATCGACGGAAGCATGTCGATGATGCGAATGAGGTTGCGCGTCATCGATTCGAAGAAAGTAATCTGCCGGCCGGAATCCTGGATGACGCGGATCTTGAAGAGTTTTTTGCCCGGTGTCTGACCATTCCAGCGCGCTTCAAAGAGCGTGAAATAACCCCAATACAAAGCGAAGTGAATGAGAATGATTCCGGCGATAAGCCATTTCTCACCGGTTCGCGAAAATTCTCCGGAGCCGGTTCTGGGCGCGGAAGACACGATCAGTACGAAGACCAGAAACAGCGCAACGTAAACAGCGATCTGCAGCAGCGTGTCGGCAAGGATGGCTAGAAAGCGGCTTCCGATGCCGGCGATGGGAAAGCGGATGGAGACCTGTTCCGGAGTGTCGATGTTGAGCTGATCGGCGAACTGATCTGGACGGAGCTGGTCTGAATGGTCGCGAAATTCGTTCATCAAATCCGTTCATCTATGATTGTAATTTCAATTCTTTATGCTTTCTAACCGCTGGATTGAACAACGGAAGAGTTCGTGGGGTCGCTTGGATGCCTTGACGCATCAGGTCGAAAGCTCGGGAATAAGTACTCTCTCCGGAGGTGAGTTGCGCGAGTTTGGGCTGTTGTACCGGCAGGTTGCGGCCGACCTTTCCGCTGTTCGCTCGGACCGTGCCTCCACCACGCTCGAAGAATACCTGAATCAGTTGTTAAGCCGCGCGCACAATCACATCTACTCAGGACGGAAATCGGGTTTCGGTTCGGTGGTGCGGTTCATGACGCAAGAGTACCCGCGCGTCTTCCGTCGGTTGTTTCCTTACGTTCTCACTTCTTTTTTGATCTTTCTGGCCGGGGCCGCGCTGGGGATTTTGCTTACCATGAGCCGGCCGGAGTTCATGCGACTGTTTCTGGGGCCGGCGATGCTGGAGACGATCGACCGGCACGAGATGTGGACACACTCGATCCTGAGTATGAAGCCGCAGGCCTCGACCGCGATTCTGACGAATAACATCGGCGTGAGCTTTATGGCCTTTGCAGGAGGGATTGCCGGTGGGCTCGGAACGATCTACCTGATGTTCAACAACGGCATCGTGATGGGCGTGATCAGTACGGCATGCGCGCAGGCGCATATGGCACTCGACCTCTTCAGCTTTGTCTCAGCCCATGGCGCGCTGGAGCTGCCAAGTATTTTTATCGCGGGAGGAGCGGGGTTAAGGCTGGGAGCAGGGCTGCTTTTTCCGGGGATACTGGCGCGCAGGGATTCCCTGGCACTGGCCGCAAAGGACGCGATCCAACTGCTGGCAGGGGTGGTTCCGCTGTTGTTTGTTGCGGGCATGCTGGAGGCGTTTCTGTCGCCTTCGAGTGCACCGCAAGGGTTGAAGTTTGCTGTGGGCGCGGTTTTGCTGATCGGGCTCGGATTCTGGCTGGTTGAGGGTGGAAGAGGCAAGAATCGAGGCTAGTTCAATTTGGTGCCTGGAAAAGCGATCACTCCTTGAGGGTGAGAGTGATCTTGCGGGTGTCGCCGCCGGAAGAAAGCATGACAATCTCGCCCTGACTGCGTTTGACGACCGACGGAAATTTGTCACCCCACTCGATGAGCACGATGCTGTCAGGGGTAATCAGCTCGTCGAGGCCGAGGGTGTCGAGCTGCCGCTCGGATTCGATGCGATAAAGATCGAGATGATAGAGCTTGACGGTCTTGCCCGCGAATGTTCCTTCGTATTCGTGGATGAGCGTGAAGGTTGGGCTGGTGACTTCGTCGGGGTCGGCGGCATCGAGGGCCTCGGCAATGCCCTTGACCAGAGTGGTCTTGCCGGCGCCCAGGTCGCCGTGCAGGATCAATAACTTTGGGGGCTTAAGCAGTTTGGCGATTTCGTGGCCAGCGCGGATAGTTTCAGCGGCGTTGCTGCTCTCAAACTCGTGAACCTTCCGGTTTGCGGTTTCGGTGGTCATCGTGCCTCCATGAAATTTTTCGGCAGTCCCTGCAACCAAAAATATCCCGCGGGGTCGTCAGGGCTGAAACGAAATGCACGCCAGAGATGCGCGACGGTGTCCGTGGCCAGAAGAGTGTGCTCGTCCTGCTTATATACGGCCAGGTCAGCGGCAAGGCCGTGAAGATAGACAGCCGCATTCACGGCGTCGGCAATCTGATCGGGATGCTGCGCCACCATGGCGGCGACGATGCCGGTGAGGATGTCTCCACTGCCGCCTTTCGCCATGCCCGGATTGCCAGTCGTATTGATCGCCATCGCTCCGTTTGGATGCGCAATTAGAGTACGCCATCCTTTTAAAACCAGTGTTACTTGGTGACGGGTGGCAAATTTGCGGGCGAGAGATTCGCGGTTGGCCTGAACCTCAGCTGTGCTGATACCGGCCAGGCGCGCCATTTCGCCGGGATGCGGCGTGAGAATCATCGTCCTGTCGCGGCCGTCGATCTTCTCAGGATGCTTTGCGAGGATATTGAGGGCGTCAGCGTCGAGGACGAGCGGGAGTTGTGTTTTCTCGAGGAGTTCCAGGAGAAAGCCTTCAGTTTTCGAATGCTGGCCGAGGCCGGGACCGATGGCGAGGGTGGTCTTCTTTTCGAGGAGCCGATCGAAGTCGAGATTCTCGGCTGTGACCTCACCGCTGGAACCTTCCGGGAGAACGTCGGTCATGAGTTCGGGAGTAATGGCGGTAACACTGGGCAGAATGGATTCGACGACGGCTGCGGTGACCAGTCCCGCGCCAGTGCGAAGAGCGGCCAGTGAGGCCATCGATGGTGCTCCTGCCTTTCCCCGCGCACCTCCGATCACGAGAACATGACCATACATGCCCTTGTTACTGTC
>DATAQX010000312.1:0-3955 GCA_036264455.1 Silvibacterium sp.
CGAAGCAGGTTCTTCAGGAAATCATGACGAGGTTGCAGTAGACCTCCGGCTCAGCCTTCATAAGCAAGAAAGCCCCGCTCATTGCGGGGCTTTTGCTTGCGGATAGCCGCCCATCGTGCTACAAAATAGTTTAAGTATGCAGGCGCAGCTCCAATCCGTCGACTCTTTCGACCGCGCCTGTTGTTGTCGCTAGTTCCCTTCCGCAAATTCCCTGAAATCTGAATTCAAGGCCTGCGATTCCCCATCGCCTCCACAGTTTTTCCGGAGCATAAGTTTATGTCCACTCCTGCCACTACCCGACGGTTCTCCCTTGATAGCTGGGCTGTTTTACTCGCGCTGCTCGCGGCTCTGCTGATTCGCATTGGCGTTATTAAAACGGTTCCCTGGTAAGGAGGAGATTATGGCAAGTTCTGTTGCACTCCCCCAGACCCGCGCGACCTCACTCTCCGGCCGGTTTCTCGAACTGATTCCCGGAATTCTGCTGTTGCTGGCGGTCGGTTATGCCGGCAAGTTCATCGAGCAATCGATCTCTCACTACGGTAAGGCGCATCACCTGATTCTGCCGAATATCGAATATGTGTTGTGGGCCATCCTGCTCGGGCTTGTGATCTCAAACACGATCGGCGTGCCGGCGCTCTTTCGACCTGGCGTTGCGACGTACGAGTTCTGGCTGAAGTCCGGAATTGTGCTCCTGGGCGCGCGATTCCTTCTCGGCGATGTACTGCGGCTGGGTGGATTGAGCCTCGTGCTCGTCTTTATCGAGCTGGCCTTGGCGCTTACCTTCATGACTTACCTGGGGCGTCGCTTCAGGCTTTCTCCCAAGCTCGTCTCTCTGCTCGCTGTCGGTTCTTCGGTGTGCGGCGTGTCGGCGATTATCGCTACTCAGGGCGCAATCGATGCGGATGATGAAGATGCATCGTTCGCCATTGCGGCGATTCTGGCTCTTGGCGCAATCTCGCTCGTGGTTTTCCCAATCGTTGGGCACACCCTGCATATGAACGATCACGCCTACGGCCTGTGGACGGGCCTGGCAGTCGACAATACCGCCGAGGCAACCGCAGCGGGCGCAATCTACTCCGAAGCGGCAGGCAAGATTGCCGTGCTGGCAAAAACCTGCAGGAACGCGCTGATCGGTTTCGTCGTGCTGGGCTATGCGATCTATTGGGCGTCGAAGGGGCAGGCGGCGGAGGTGAAGAACAAGGGTGCGTTTCTATGGCGCAAATTCCCCAAGTTCGTGCTCGGCTTCCTGTTGATTTCTCTGTTGGCGACGCTGAGCGTTTTTACCAAGCCGCAATTGGCAGCGCTGGGAAACTTATCCCGCTGGGCCTTTCTTCTTACCTTCGCAGGTGTCGGACTGAGAACCAATCTGCGCGAGCTGGGCAAGCAGGGTGCGAGGCCCTTCATCGTCGGCGCGGTGGGCGAGGTTGCGATTGCGCTTATTACGCTGGGGCTGGTGCTCGGGGTGGACCGGTGGTTTCACCTGTAGAGAGCAGCAGTGGTGAGCAACGGCGCGCTGGTGAAGGAAACTGCGGCATGACCGGGTTTTGCCGTTTCCGGCGGATCACGACGCCGCTACAGGCCGTGCGGTAAAGAATGCCGCTGCGAGGCATGCGGCAATCACCAGCGAGATGATGCCCGGTCCGAGGAAGAAATAGCGGAAGGCGATCGGCGCCTGCGCCAGGAATTCCAGGGAGAGCAACAGGAATATCGGCCGAAGCCGTGTGCCATCCTGCCGGACCAGGTTACCGAGCAACCAGAAAAGAATGCTGTGCGAGAGCAGGACCACGGAGATTATGAGACCGTATCCAAGGTGGAAATCCCAGAAGGTCCGCATGCCCCCAAAGGCATCGAAGGGGTTGGCCTTCATGGTTTGTACGACAAATGCCTGCACGCCGGGAGCGGGAGGGGACAGAACTCCGCCAACGGTGTGCCCCACACAAAAGATGAGCGTCAGGATGGATGCGATACGCAGAAAGAGTGTTGGCTTCAAGGCGATCTCCTGAATCAAAAGAGCTTTGGTTCTTTAAGGAGCGGCTTACCGTAAGTTTTTACTTACATACTTATTATGTCAAGAAAAAAATCGAGATTTCCAGTGGCCGTCGCCGGGCCCGTGTCAGGAAGATCGGGACGGAACTTATCCCTCTAACGGCTTCGTTCGATAATCTATAAACGAAAATGCCGAAGCGTAGCGCAGGTCTGCTTATGTACCGAACTTCGAACGGTGAACTTGAAGTATTTCTTGTTCATCCTGGCGGACCATATTGGGCGAAGAAAGACAAAGGCGCGTGGACCATCCCGAAAGGAGAATACGAGGAGGACGAAGATCCTCTCGCCGCCGCGCAACGTGAGTTTCAGGAAGAAACTGGTTTCGCGGCAGCCGGCCGCTTTCTCAATCTGGGTGAAATTCGGCAGGCAAGCGGAAAGATCGTTACCGCCTGGGCTTTTGAGGGAGATTACGATCCATCCCAACTAATCAGTAATACCTGTCGAATCGAATGGCCTCCCCGCACCGGGCGCTTTCTCGAGATTCCCGAGGTGGATCAGGGCCGATGGTTCCCCCTCAACGAGGCGCGCGAATACATTCGCAAAGAACAAGAGCTCTTTCTAAATACCTTGTACACGACGCTCTATACCACGTAGCCCTCGTCTCCCTGGAAGAGCGATGAGGGCGCTTGCTCTTCATCACGGAAATTACTCAGGCCCACTCCGACCAGGCGAAATAACTGATCCGGTCCGAGATTCACCCGATCCCGCAATGACAGCGCGATAGCGGCCAGTTCCTCACCGGAAGCCGGTGGACTCAACGGCGTATGGCTCCTCGTGAGAATCGCAAACTGGCTTGTCTTCAGTTTCAGCACCACCGTACGGGCCACCCGCGAATCCTTGCGCGAGGCCTCCCAGACCCTCTCAGCAAGCCGGCGAATCAATGACTCCATTTCTGTGAGAGGGACATCCCGCTCGAATGTATCTTCAGCAGAGATCGATTTAGTGGGTCGATCGGAGACCACCGGGTTTTCATCGATTCCGAGGGCAAGCTCGTAGAGGCGCTTTCCATAGCGTCCAAAGTGTCCCTGGAGCATGGTCAATCCCACAGCACGAAGGTCACCGACGGTTGCCACTCCCATCTGCTGCAGCTTCGTCTCTGTCACTTTCCCAACTCCCGGAATGCGTCTCACCGGGAGTGGAAAGAGGAAATCCTCTACCTCCTGGGGCTGAATAACAAAGAGGCCATCGGGTTTGCGCCAATCCGAAGCGATCTTCGCCAGAAATTTGTTGGGCGCCACACCTGCCGAAGCTGTGAGTTGAAGTTCCTCCCGAATTTGTTGACGGATGGCCTTGGCGACCTGTGTTGCTGTCGGCAGGTTCAATTTGTTTTCCGTCACGTCCAGATAGGCTTCGTCCAGCGACAGGGGTTCGATAACATCGGTATGCCGTCTAAATATCTCGCGAGCCGCGCGCGAGACAGCCTTGTAGCGCACAAAGTCGGGAGGAACGAAGATGGCGTCCGGGCACAACCGCTGCGCATGCATCGCCGGCATGGCAGAGCGTACTCCATATTTGCGTGCTTCGTAAGAAGCCGCGCAGACCACTGACCGCTTCCCCAGCCATGCCACGACCACAGGCTTGCCACGTAACGCCGGATCATCGCGCTGTTCGACAGAGGCGTAGAACGCATCCATGTCGATGTGCACGATTTTGCGAATCGGGCTCAAGGAACCATGATAGTTATACCCTCGGGACCTGACTACAAAACAGAAGTTGTCATGTGAGTCTTGATTTCAATGAGAATATTGCGCCGAGGAATTGTTGGCAAAGAGGGTGAGTTGTAAAAAGAGAAGTGTTGCCGAAGTTCTGCGCTGCGAATTGAAGCTTCGTAACGCGATGGGAGATAGCGAAAAGTACGGCTCACAAGCAGGAGGGCCATAGTCTCAATGAAAAAAGAAGAAGCTGCCGA
>DATAQX010000323.1:0-5384 GCA_036264455.1 Silvibacterium sp.
TCGTTGTACATCGTGATGTAGTAGAAGACTGGCTCGCCCTCCTGGTACATCCTGCGGATGCCGTCCTGCAAAATCGCAGCAAGCTCGTACACATACGCCGGATCGTAGCTGAGACATGTGGGAACGGTGCTCGAGAGTACGTGGCTGTGGCCGTCCTGGTGCTGCAGGCCTTCGCCGAGCATGGTGGTGCGGCCCGCTGTGCCTCCCATCAGAAAGCCCTTGCCGCGCGAATCGGCAAAAGCCCAGATCATGTCCCCGACGCGCTGGAAGCCAAACATCGAGTAGTACATGTAGAAGGGAATCGTCGGCACGCGGTAGTTTGAGTAAGCCGTGCCCGCCGCCGTGAACGAAGCCATCGACCCTGCTTCGGTGATGCCTTCCTCGAGAATCTGGCCGTCCTGTTCTTCGCGGTAGTACAGCAGCATGTCCACATCGTGCGGCTTGTACTTTTGCCCCTCGGGCGCGTAGATGCCCACCTGGCGAATCGCCGACTCCAGCCCGAACGTACGGCCTTCATCCGGAACGATGGGCACAATCAGTTTGCCGATCTCTGGGTCTTTGAGCAGATGCCGCAGAATGCTGACGAAGCCCATCGTCGTCGAAACCTCACGACCCTTCGATCCGCCCGTCCATTCCGCGAAATAGTCCAGATCAGGAGCCTTGAAGTTCAGCTCCGGAACCTCGCGCCGCGGCATGTAACCGCCGAGGGCCGTGCGGTGCTCCTGCATGTAAACCATTTCAGGGCTGTCCTGTGGTGGACGATAGGGCTTGGCCTGCTTGGCCAACTCCTCCGGGATCGGAATATTGAATTGCTTGACAAACGCGGTCAAGGCGTCATCGGTCAGCTTCTTTTCCTGGTGTGAAGCATTGCGTGATTGCGTAGTGCCAAGCCCATATCCCTTGACTGTCTTCGCCAGGATCACCGTCGGGCCGCCCTTGTGCTCCACCGCCCGTTTGTAGGCGTTGTAAATCTTCGTCCGGTCGTGGCCGCCGCGATGCAGCGTCCATAGTTGCTCGTCGGTCATATCGCTGACCAGCGCCAGCAGCTCCGGATACTTCCCGAAGAACTCCTTGCGGATATACGCGCCGCCCTTGGCCTTAAAGGCCTGGTAGTCGCCGTCGACGCACTCTTCCATCCGCTTCAGCAGCAGGCCCGTATGGTCGCGCTCGAAGAGCTTGTCCCAGTCCGAACCCCAGATAACCTTGATCACATTCCAGCCCGCGCCACGGAAAACGCCCTCAAGCTCATCGATAATCCGCTTGTTGCCGCGCACTGGCCCGTCGAGCCGCTGCAGGTTGCAATTCACCACGAAGACCAGATTGTCCAGCTTCTCTCGCGACGCCACGCCGATCGCGCCCAGCGTGTCCACTTCATCCGTCTCGCCGTCGCCCACAAACGCCCAGATCTTGCGCGGAGTCTTCTCGATCAGGCCCCTGTTTTCGAGATACCGCATGAACCGTGCCTGGTAGATCGCATTCAGTGGACCGATCCCCATCGATACCGTAGGGAAGCGCCAGAAGTCCGGCATCAGCCAGGGGTGCGGATATGACGAAAGTCCCGGCTCGCCGCGCAGCTCATGACGGAAGTTCAACAGGCGCTGATCGTCGAACCGGCCCAGAAGATAGGCACGGGCGTAAACGCCGGGCGAGGCATGGCCTTGGAAATATACAAAGTCGCCCGGTTGGTCTCCATGAGTTGCGTGAAAGAAGTGATTAAAACCCACTTCAAGCAGCGTGGCCAGCGACGAGTAAGTTGCAAGATGTCCGCCGATGCCCGGATCCTTCTTGTTCTGGCTGTGCACCATCGCCATCGCATTCCACCGGATCAGGCTCTCTATCCGGCGCTCAACTGCGCGGTCGCCCGGGTACGGCAATTCTTCATGCTTGGGAATGGTGTTGGTGTAGGGAGTCGTCAGCTCACCCGCCGGGTTAATGCCTGCTTCCCGCGCCCGCTTCCGCAGAGCCTCAAGCAGCTCGGCGCCCTGCTCCGGGCCTTCGGCGACGACGACGTCGTCGAACGCCTCAATCCATTCCTGAACCTCTCCCGCAAAATCTGCCTGGGCGGGAATTTCAACTTTTGTATTCATAGATTTTTCCACTCGCTTCTGCCTGCGAGCGCAGCGTGGCGCGCAGTGATCTTTGTTGCGACTTGAACTCCTCAGTATACAGGCGGATACGGGTGGATTAGCCGGAGGAAGCATTTAGAAGCGTTGCGGCCATTCGAGCACACTCTCATAATGTTCGACGGTGGGAAAGGGATCATAAAAGTGGTGAAGCAGGCGCTTCCATTCCTGGTAGTTGGGCGATCCGCGAAAGCTGACAGTGTGCGCTTCGAGGGTTTCCCAACGGACGACCAGGAGATAACGTCCGCTTGTTTCCAGGCAGCCGTACAGTTGGTGTGAATCGTAGCCGGGTGTGGCGGCGATGAGGGGCGAGGCCGACGTGAAGGCAGCCTCAAAGGCCGATTCGTGGCCGGGACGGACGTTCAGAATGGCTGTTTCCAGGATCATGTTGAGATTCTCCCAAAAAGTCTTGAAGTGATACAGACGAGGTTCTTCCCTCAGTTGGTCTGGCGCTCCGGTTGTCTTGTGCCCATTGCTGATATACTCCTCTGTTTATGCGGGTATTTGTGATTCTTCCTGCCGCGGGGCTTGGAACCCGGATGACGGCGGGCCACTCAACGTCGGTGGCGCCCAAGCAGTTCCTCGAGCTGGCCGGCGTCCCCATCCTCATCCACACCCTGCGCGCCTTCGCGGAAGTGCCGCAGGTCGCCGCCATGTACGTGGCCGTCCGAGCGAGCGAGATGGATCGTCTTACCGCGCAGGTCCGTGACTACGGGTTTGCGGGCAAGGTCCACGTCGTGGAGGGTGGTGACAGCCGCCAGGAAAGCGTAGCCAACGCGCTCAATGCCATCGAGTGCGACCCCGACGATATCATTCTGGTCCATGACGCCGTACGTCCGCTGATCGATGCGGCCACCATCACCCGCACCATTCGCGCCGTCGAGAAGCACGATGCCGCGATAGTCGGCCTGCCCGCAGTGGATACCATCAAGCAGGTCGAGCGCACTGCTGACGGCGCCATCATCACCTCCACCATTCCGCGCGAATACATCGTGCAGGCGCAGACCCCCCAGGGTTTCCGCTGCCATCTCCTCAAGCGCGCCTTTGCCGAGGCCGCGGCCGATGAATTCGTCGGCACCGATGAAGCCAGCCTGGTGGAGCGTGCCGGAGCAGAGGTCGCCGTCGTGCCCGGTTCTCCCGCGAATTTCAAGATCACGCAGCCGGGCGACCTGGAATTGGCCGAGTTCTACTTGCAGCGCCAGCCCGCGCATCGCTGATTCGCGAGTCGTTGATCTGAAAGTCGGTCTGAAAATCGCGAGTCAACACACGACGCGGCGCGCTTATCACGATAAGCTGAGGCAGACAGAAAAACCATGAACATCAGAATTGGATATGGCTGGGATTCACACGCGTTCAAGCCAGGCGTGCCGCTCAAAATCGGCGGCCTGGCCATTGACCATCCCGAGGGACTGGCCGGCCACTCAGATGGCGACGTGCTGCTGCACGCCATCACCGACGCGCTGTTGGGCGCGGTCTCCGCGGGAGACATCGGCAGCTTTTTCCCGCCCGGCGATCAACGCTGGAAAGACGCCGACTCTTCCATCTTTCTCAATCTGGCTCTGGAAGAAATACAGAACGCTGGTTATCGCATCCTGAACGTCGACACCACTCTGGTCCTGTCCGCTCCGAAGATCGGTCCCATCGCCGCCGAACTTCGCGAGCGCGTCGCCGATCTGTTGAACGTGAGCCCCTCCGACGTCGGCATCAAGGCAAAGACTCCCGAGGGCCTCAACGCCGATCACGTCGCCCAGGCCCATGCCGTGGTCCTGCTCGAAAAGGTCGAAGATCCGGAAGAGTTGCGCAGCATGAGCGCCGTCGTGGAGAGCCACAAGCAACTCGAAGACGTAGTGAAGGATCTCGTCAGCCAGGTCCACGGTGTAGAACCGCGCCGCATTCGTAAACCGGTCTTCAATACGGAAGACATCACCTAGATCAGGGCTCAGGGCACAAAACCAGCAAATCAACGGGTGCCCCACGTCCGGATTTTCGGACGTGGGTTTGAACACATTTCAGGAGTGAATCATGACGTGTAAGACCGCACTGACCCTCTTGTTTGCCGGAGCCTGCCTCTCCGGCTACACTCTTGCGCAAACGCCCGCGACTGACTGGCAAACACCAACCGAGAAATCCGGATACCGCACCACGCCGGATTACGCCGAGACTATGGCCTTCATCAACAGGGTAGCCTCCGCCGCTCCCGGCCAGGTAAAGGTCGAGCCCTTCGGCACCACCGGAGAGGGCAGGGAACTGGACATCGTCATCGTCTCTAAGGATGGCGTCTTCGATCCGTCGGCGATTCACGCCTCACATCGTCCCATCGTGCTTGTCCAGAATTCCATCCACGCAGGCGAGATGGATGGCAAGGATTCCTGCCTCGCCTTACTGCGCGACATGGTCATTACGAAGACGCAGGCCGCGCTGCTCGACAAGGCCGTTTTGGTTTTCATTCCCATGTATAACGCCGATGGACACGAGCGCCGCTCGCCATATAACCGCATCAATCAGAATGGTCCTGACGTGATGGGCTGGCGCGCCAACGGAACCAACCTCAATCTGAATCGCGACTACCTCAAGGCCGACGCGCCCGAAACTCACGCCTTCATGAAGATGTTTCACCAGTGGCTGCCCGACTTCTTCGTCGACAACCACGTGACCGACGGCGCGGATTTCCAGTACGACGTAACCTTCACCATCGACGACGGCCCCAATGTCTACGGTCCTACTGCGCATTGGATTGACGATGTCGTTACGCCCACCCTCGTCA
The DNA here is from genome assembly GCA_036264455.1 of Silvibacterium sp. GTDB lineage: Bacteria > Acidobacteriota > Terriglobia > Terriglobales > Acidobacteriaceae > Silvibacterium. Next base: position 4,888 of record DATAQX010000323.1, read on the forward strand.
AGCAGGTCGATGCCGTGCCCGGCCATCTGGCCTCGCCCACTTACATTACGCTCAACGACGATACCGATCCCGCCAAGGGTCTTGGCTTCAACGACGATCCGCCGCGCTTCTCCACCGGATACATGATCCTCGAGAACCGCCCCGGCATGCTCGTCGAGCTGCACATGCTCAAGGACTACAAGACGCGCGTCACCGGGAACTACGAACTTTTGCGCGCGCTGATGGAGATAGTGAATCGCGATGCCGAAAAATTGATTAAGCTGAACGCCGACGCCGATGCCGATGCCGCCCGCCTCGGCGCGCATCCTTTGGGCAACCAGCAGTTTCCACTTCGGGTCGGATGGGGCGGTGAGACAACGCCATTCCTCTTTCGCGGCTACCACTTCACGCGTCAGCTAAGCGAGATCTCCGGCGTGATGTGGATCAAGTACTCACATGAGCCATGGGACGTCTCTCTGCCGCTCGACACCGGCTTCAAAGTGACAGCATCGACCGCT
>DATAQX010000330.1:0-18245 GCA_036264455.1 Silvibacterium sp.
TCAGGTGGGCTTCCCATCGACCGTGCAGCAGTTGCCGACGGAGGTGATGCGTTTTGCGGATGGGACATCCGTTCAGACGATCGCGCATGGGTCCGGGCACATTCTCTGGGCGCGGGACCCTATGGAATTTTCCGAAGGCTACGATCCGACGGCGGCGTTGTATCGCTACGCGCTGAAATTTGCGGGAGTAGCGCCCGTGCTCCATGAGCTTGCTCCACTTTCGCCGGGGGTGCTGGCATTTCCCACTGTGCTCGACGATACGGTGCTGTACAGCTTCTCCAACGAGTCGCTGGACGATCAGACCGTGGACATTGAGGACGCAATCACTCATGCCCACCTGCACTTTACCTTTCCTGCGCAACGGGGCGCGGCCATTTTGCTGCGCAAGAAAGACGGCGCGGTTCTGGCGGCGTATGGAGCGGCCGCGTCGCATAAGTAAGTGGCGCGTACGAAATCGAACAACGCCTGCAAAAAATAACCCTGATCGCTTGGATCAGGGCCAGGAGGTGTTTATATGCAAGAGACAAATACAGATTAGGTTGGATCTGGATTTGTGTCTTGAGTCGGATGGTCGGTTTTTGCGTCCACCTTTTGGTCGAGACTGAAAAAGCCCGGCTTCCTCCGCCTTCGTCCAAAACCCTTCCTGGGCGGGTCTGATGAAATCCATGACATCTCATAAGTCGCTCATTTCAAAGCAAAAAATTTAAAATAAACTTAGAGGTGACCTCCCTCAAATTGGTAAACTGGTCGCCTGCTGACTTCTGCCGAAGGGAGCACTTTCATGTCCGATCAGCCGCAGACATATGCAAATCACGGGCGTCTTCACCCCATCTTCCACTTCGTAGTGCTGCCGCTCTTGCTGATCAATCTGATCGTCAGCATCGTCTGGCTGATTCACGTCTCGGGACTCGGCCCGACCTGGGACGTGGTGCTGGCAAGCATGGACGTGGTGCTGGCAGTCGTCTTTCTGATTCTGGCCTTGCTGGTGCGCTCCAATCCCATGAAGGTGCAGGATCGCGTCATCCGGCTGGAGGAGCAGCTGCGGCTCTATGCTCTGTTGCCCGAACCGTTGCGCCACCGGATTCCGGAGCTAACCGAAGACCAGTTGATCGGACTCCGCTTTGCGCCCGACGAAGAGCTGCCGGCTCTGGCGGAGCGGGCATGGACAGAGAAGTTGAGCCGGAAGGATATCAAGAAGGCCATCAACAACTGGCGTCCGGATAACTGGCGCCTCTGACTGTGCCTGTGCAGGACCCCTACGCCTGCCTGGCGACAAGCTCAGACCAGCGGGCATAGAGAGCGTCCACCGCTTCCTGCGTTTTTTTCTGCTCCGCCATTGCCTCAACCAGACGTGCTGCATTGGTCGCCACCGCAGGATCTTCTAGCACAGCGTGACACTTTCTGAGTAATTCTTCAGCGTCTACAATGCGGTCTTCGATCGTCGCGAACTCGCGGGCTTCCAGATACGACAGCTTCTTTTTTGAAGAGGATGCGGCTGCAGGTGTTGTGGGCTCCGAGGTTCGCGCTAGCTTCCTGGTTTGTTCCTGTTCGGCGAGCCAGGCTTCCCATTGCGCATAGTCGGCAAAGCTGGCGGCGTTGCCCTTGCCGTCGAGCCCTACGACGATGTTGGCGATGCGGTCGAGCATGTAGCGGTCATGGGTGACCAGGACCAGCGAACCCGGGTATTCGAGCAGTGTTTCTTCGAGGATCTCGAGCGTCGGAATGTCGAGGTCATTGGTGGGCTCGTCGAGGAGCAGCACGTCGGCGGGTTGCAGCATGAGCTGGGCGATGAGCACGCGGGCGCGCTCGCCTCCGGAGAGGCGCGAAACCGGCTGATTGAGCTGCTCGCCGGTGAAGAGGAACCTGGCAGCCCATGACGCGACATGGATGACGCGATCCTGGTAGACGATCGAGTCGCTGTCGGGCGCGAGAGCGCGGCGCAGGGTCTGGTTGCCGTCGAGCTGGCGGTTCTGTTCGAAGTAGGTGACGCGGAGCTGGTTGGCGCGCTTGATTGTGCCGGACGTGGGTTCGATCTCGCCCGTGAGCAGGCGCAGCAGCGTGGTCTTGCCGCTTCCGTTGGGGCCGACAAGGCCTACGCGCATTCCCGCGGTGAGGTGGAAATTGAGTTTGTCGAAGAGGGTTTTGTTTTCGACTGAGTAGCTCAAGTCTTCGAGTTCGATGAGGCGCTTGGTCTGGCGGCCGGTAGCGGTGAAGTCGAGGCCCGCGCTCGCCGTGCGGCTGCGGGTGTTGAGATCGGAGAGTTCTCCAATGAGCTTGTTCGCGTTGTCGATGCGAGCTTTGGACTTGGTGGTGCGCGCCTTGGGGCCGCGGCGAAGCCATTCTTTCTCAATGCGAACGCGGTTTTCGAGCGCTTCCTGATGACGCGCCTGCGCATGAAGAAATTCTTCCTTCTTTTCCAGGAACTGGCTGTAGTTGCCCTCAGCGCGGAGCATGCCCGAAGGGTAGGCGCGATTGAGCTCAGCCATTTGCGTTGCGACGTTCTCGAGAAAGTAGCGATCGTGGCTGATGACGACGCAAGCAAAGGATTGGTTCGCGAGCAGCTCTTCGAGCCACTCAATGCCGGCGAGGTCGAGATGATTGGTGGGCTCGTCGAGGAGCAGAAGGTCGGGGTTCTGGACAAGAGCTTCTGCGATGGCCAGGCGTTTGCGCCAGCCGCCTGAAAATGTAGCCGCCACGGTTTCAAAATCGTGGATTCCGGTCATGCCGAGAGTGACGCGCAGGCGCGATTCCCATTCGCTCTCTGGGACTCGGACGCGCTTGAGTGCGGCTTCCACGATGGATCGGACGGTGGCACCGTCGGCAAAAATGGAATCCTGCTCAACATACGCCATGCGCAGGTTTTTGCGCGGCGTGATCTCGCCGGAGTCGGCGTCGATGTCGCCCCCGAGCATCTTGAGTAGCGTAGACTTGCCGCTGCCATTGGGTCCTATAAGACCGATGCGATCACCATCGTTGATGGTGAATGAGACATCGCGAAAAAGCGTGGTCGCGCCAAAGGTCTTGGTTACGGATTGCGCGTTGAGCAATAGCGCCAAATGATTCTCCTGCTAGCGGACGGCGCTGGTGGCGTTCAGGTATTCCTCGTACGGGCCCTTGAAGTCTTCGATGGCGCCCTGTTCGAAATGCCAGATGCGTGTGGCGACTTCGTCGATCAGGTCGTGATCGTGTGTAACGAGAAGCACCGTGCCTTCGTACTTCTGTAGCGCAATGTTGAGAGCATTGATCGATTCGAGATCGAGGTGGTTCGTCGGTTCATCGAAGATGAGGAGGTTGGGTTTCTGCAGCATGAGCTTGCAGAAGAGCAGGCGCGCGGCTTCTCCGCCGGAAAGAGCAGCGGTGGGTTTGAGGCCTTCTTCGCCGCGGAAGAGCATCTGCCCAAGAATGCCGCGAATCTCTTCCTTGGTGACCTTGGGGTCCCACTGGTGCAGCCAGTCGGAGACGGTGAGGCCATGCTCGATCATACCGGTGTGGTCCTGGGGGAAATAGCCGATCTGGGCTTCGTGGCCCCACTTAATGAGCCCGGCGTTGAGGATAAAGCCTTTCTCGGCGAGGTCGGGCGAGGTCGAGAGCAGAGACTTGATCAGCGTAGTTTTGCCCAAGCCGTTGCGGCCCATGAGCGCGATCTTTTCTCCGCGCATGACGTTGGCGCTGAAGCCTTCGACAACCGTGTGGTCGCCGTAGCTCTTGCGAATGCCTTCGAACTCGAGCGCCGTTTTGCCCGAGGGCCGGAGCATGTCGAAGCGGATGTAGGGGCGCTGAATGTTGGAGCGGGCCAGCTCGGTGGTCTGCAGCCGCTCGACTTCCTTTTTGCGGCTGGTGACCTGACTGGAGCGCGTGCCGGCGGCGAAGCGGGCGATGAACTCGTTCAACTGCGCGATCTTCTTTTCACGCTGCTCGTTCTGCGATTCGAGGCGCGAGCGGATCTGCGTCTTGGCGACCACCATGTCGTCGTAGCCACCGGTGTAAGTGATGATGGTCTCGTAGTCAATGTAGGCGGTATGGGTAGTGACACTGTTGAGAAAGTGCCGGTCGTGCGAAATCGTGATCAGCGTTCCTTCGAACTTGACCAGGAAGTCCTGAAGCCAGTGGATCGAATCGAGATCGAGGTAGTTGGTAGGCTCGTCGAGCAGCAGAGCCTGGGGGTTGCCGAAGAGCGCCTGTGCGAGCAGGACGCGGACTTTCTGACCGCCCTGCAGCTCCCCCATCTTGCGTTCGTGGAGCTCGTCGGGGATGTCGAGGCCCTGGAGCAGCACGGCGGCGTCGCTTTCGGCGGTATAACCGTCTTCTTCTCCAACGATGCCTTCGAGCTCGCCGAGTCGCATGCCGTCATCGTCGGTGAGCTCGGCCTTGGAATAGATGGCGTCGCGCTCTTCGAGAGCAGCCCAAAGGCCCTTGTTGCCCATGATGACAGTGTCAATGACCCGGTAGGCGTCGAAGGCAAACTGATCCTGACGCAGGATGCCAATCTTTTTAGGGCGGACGACGTTGCCCTTCTGCGCATCGAGCTCACCGGCGAGGACTTTCATGAATGTCGATTTGCCGGAGCCGTTGGGTCCGGTGAGGCCATAGCGGCGTCCGTTGATGAACGTGATAGTGACGTCATCGAAGAGAATCTTGGCGCCGTAGCGCATGCTTACATTGCTGACTGAAATCATGGTGGTTCCGTTTGAAATTTGGTGGCTACAGTGTTCCGCGAGCGCCTGGGAGGCGCGATGCGAAAAGATTACGAATGTTAGCCAGTACTTCTATCTTAAATGGAAGAATGGGGAATTTCTTTTAAAAGAAATGCGTGATGAGCTGATTAGTCGCCAGTGCCGCGATATAAGCCAGCGTACTCATGTATGCGAATTGCAGGGCTGGCCACTTCCAGCTGTTTGTTTCGCGGTGAACGATGGCCAGCGTGGAGGTGCATTGCATGGCGAAGGCAAAGAAGACTACGAGGGCCATCGCACCGCCCAGCGTCAGATCGTGGCGGAGGGCAGCCTGCAGGCTGAGCGACTGGGTGGCCGGGTCGGCTCCGTAGAGCGTGCCCAGGGTTCCAACAATGACTTCGCGGGCGATGATGGAACTGAGCAGGCCGATGCCGATCTTCCAGTTAAAGCCAAGCGGGCGAATGATGGGTTCGATCCACTGGCCGATGTGTCCGATGACGCTTTCTGGCAGAGGCGCGTGAAAGGGTATATGGCTGAGAATCCACAGCACGACGGTGACGCAGAGGATGATGGTTCCGGCCTGCTTGAGAAAGACTTTGCCGCGATCGATAACACGTAGGCCCAGAGAACGCAGCGTAGGCAGGCGGTACTGAGGCAGCTCGAGAATGAATGGCGCGGAGGCAGCTTTGAGGATGGACGACTTGAGCAGGCGCGCGGTGAGCAGTGCGGCCAGAAAGCCCATGAGATAGAGCGAAAGCATAACTGCGGCGCGCAGTCCGAAGAAGTCGCCGATGATCGGCTTATTCGGAATGAAGGCCGCGATCATCAGCAGATAAATCGGCAGGCGCGCGGAGCAGGTCATGAATGGCGCGACGAGAATGGTGGCGAAGCGATCGCGCTTATTCTCAATGGTGCGCGTGGCCATGATGGCCGGAACTGCGCAGGCATACGCAGACAGCAGCGGGATAAAAGCTTTGCCATTGAGCCCGATAGACCGCATGACACGGTCGGCGATAAGCGCAGCGCGAGCCAGGTAGCCGGAGTCTTCGAGGACTCCGATGAACAGGAAGAGGAGCAGGATCTGCGGCAGGAAGACGAGGACCGACGCTACGCCTCTCCAGATGCCGTCGATGAGCAGTGATTCGAACCAGCCACTGCCGAGGTAGGATCCGACTTTGGCTCCTGCACTGTTGAGGAAGTCGCCGAAGGCATTGCTCAGCGGCTGGCCAATGGAAAAGACGAACTGGAAGACGCTGATTACGACGGCGAGAAAAAGGAATGGTCCGATGATGCGATGCAGAAGAACGCGGTCCAGCTTGCGGGTCCACTCCGAGGACAGCGGTGCTTTGTACTTGGTGCGGGTACTGATGCCGGTAGCCCACTGGCGGTAAGAGCGCGCGTTGCCTACGACAGGCAGTTCCAGTCTTGCCGGTGAGCGTGGCTGGACGACCTCGCTCTTGCGGTCGAGAAAGTGCTGGATGGAGTCGAGACCCGTTCCGCGCGTAGCGCTGATTTTGGCGACCGGGACGCCGAGCTCCCGGGCAAGCGCGAGGGTGTCGACTTCGCCGCCGCGAGCTTCCATAAGATCGCTCATGTTGAGCAGGACGAGAGTGGGCAGGGCGAGAGACAGAATAGGAGCCGCGAGGGTCAACTGGCGGCGCAGGTGCAGGGAATCGAGGACCAGCAGGATGGCGTCCGGTGCGGGTGTTCCGGGCATTGCCCCATGGAGAACGTCGACAGCCACGCGAGCGTCTTCCGAGTACGAGTCAAGACTGTAGATGCCGGGGAGATCAATCAGGAGGAGCTCGCTGCGGCCAATGCCGCTTAGCTTGCCAATGTGTTGTTCGACGGTGACTCCGGGATAGTTGGCGACCTTCTGGCGCAGACCCGTGAGGCGATTAAAGAGCGTGGACTTGCCGGAGTTGGGCGGACCGATGAGGGCCACCGTGCGAATCTTGCCGGATACGCGCGGTTCAACCTTGATGTCGATGGTTTCGGTGGTGCAGCAATCGCTCATCAGTGATCTTCCTCAACCGGGCGGACGCGGATGGAACGGGCAGTTTCGCGGCGCAGGGCAATTTCAAAACCATCGATGTAGTAAACGGTCGGATCACCGGCCGGAGCGCGGCGAATGACGACGATTCGCGCTTCGGGAACAATTCCCATGTGCATAAGGTGATGGCCTACCTCATCCGGGAGATCCAGGGCCTCGACAATCGCCATTGTTCCAATACTTAATTCGCTTAGTGCATTCAACTTGTGCCCAGCCTGGGAGCTTTCCTGTCGTCCTCTCTTTCGATGATAACGCAATTAGGACCAATTCGCTCGCAATTTGAAGCGGGTCTAAAATCCTGTCATGGTTTTCGAGGAATTTCGCGGGACTCTGGGCGAGACACGACCACCGGATGGGGTATCACCATTGCTGACGGCGTTGTGGTGGGATGCCAGGGGCGACTGGGCGCGGGCGCATGAGATTGCCCAGGACGTCGAGTCGCGGGACGGAGCTTGGGTGCATGCCTATCTGCACCGCAAGGAAGGCGACGAAGGCAATGCCGGGTACTGGTATCAGCGAGCTGGCAGACCTCATTCGCGGGCGTCGCTCGACGCGGAGTGGGAGCAGATTGCGAGAGCGTTACTCGGCGGCTGATCCTGTTCGTTTTCGGACACCCAATTTTCAGACACGGACAACAGTAAATCGATGAAACTGGATTAATTCTAACAGATTCAGCGAGTTATCCCGACCACGACACTGGAGAGGCACATGCATTGAATTCTCCCCAGTATTGCTTACTCGTGCGGGATAAAGGTACCTAATATGTTGGACGACCTGAAGTTTGCGTTGCGGCAGTTTAGGAAGTCGCCGGGTTTTGCGGTGACCGCGGTACTGACTTTGGCGTTGGGGATTGGCGCGAATACCGCGATCTTTTCCTTACTCGATCAGGCACTGTTGCGATCGCTGCCAGTGCGCGATCCTAAGCAGCTGGTGGTGCTGGAAGCGACCCCCTCTAACGTGTGGAATGGAAGCACAGCGATCAATGGCGGCGACGCAGCGGCGTACTTCTCTTATCCGATGTACAAGGACCTGCGCGACCAGAACAAGGTATTTGACGGGCTGATTGCCATGGTGCAGGCGCAGGCTGGCGTTGAATGGCGGCAGCAATCGGCGCTGGTGAGTGCGGAGCTGGTAAGTGGCAACTACTTCGATGTGCTGGGCGTACGGCCTGCGGTAGGCCGGCTTCTGGTGCAGCAGGATGATGTTGCGACTAACGGCAATCCGGTGGCGGTGCTCAGTTTCAACTACTGGAAGAATCACATGGCCCTGGACCCTCATGTCGTGGGGCAGACATTAGCGATTAATGGCCATCCGTTTCAGATTGTGGGGGTCTCTCAACCAGGTTTCGACAGCGCAATCTGGGGATCGCCTGCGGACCTGTTCGTTCCAATGACGATGAAGCCGGTGGTGGTCCCGAATTCGGATGATCTGGACAGGCATGACTCGCGCTGGCTGAATGTTCTGGGCAGGCTGAAGCCCGATGAGACGCGGGCCCAGGCGCAGGTGGCGATGGCTCCGCTGTGGCACGCATTGCGCACTGCGGAATTGCCATTGTTCAAAAACAATTCGAAGCGGTTTGTCGATGGTTTTGCTGGGAAGAGCAAATTGCTGGTGCTGGATGGGGCGCGCGGATTCTCGTATTCCCGTGATGATTTGCGGACACCGCTGCTGGTGGTGATGGGCATGGTAGTGCTGGTGGTGGTGATGGCTGCAGTGAACGTGGCGAGCCTGGTGCTGGTCCGGTCGGCGGGACGAGTACGCGAATTCTCCATGCGCTATGCGCTGGGCGCGAAGCGCGGCCGCGTGGTCCGGCAATTGCTGGTTGAAGGTATGGTGCTGGGAGTTTTGGGAGGAGCGGCTGGTCTGTTGCTTGTTCCGGCGGCGACTCACTTCCTGGTAAGCCGGATGACGAGTGGCGAGGGACAACCGCCGTTCTCAACCAGCATTGATGGGCGGGTACTGGCCTTTAACTTTACCGTAGCGATTGGCGTGAGTCTGCTCTTTGCGCTGGCTCCTGCACTGCAGTTGTGGAAGCCCGACCTGGTGAGCCAGATGAAGGAGCAGAGCGCGGCGAGCACGGGTGGGAGGCTGACCTTCCGGCGTGTAACTGTGGCGTTGCAGATCGGGCTGAGTCTCTTGCTGCTGGTGTGTTCGGGCTTGTTTGTGCGCACGCTGCACAATCTCCGAAATGTCGATGTGGGTTTCGCAACAGATCACCTGATCACATTCGGGCTCGAGCCCAATCTGGCCGGATACGGCAAGGAAGCAGTTCTACCTGTGCACAAGCGTGTGCTGGAGAGTATGGCAGCATTGCCTGGTGTGGCAAGGGTGGGCGCAACCAATGATCAGGAGCTCGCGAACAACGGGCAAAGCGGAAATATCAGCGTGCAGGGTTACACGGCGAGTGAAGATGAGGACATGAACGCGGAGCAGCCATACGTGACACCGGATTACTTCGCGGCACTGAAGGTCCCTTTGCTGGCGGGACGCGCCTTCACGGATGCGGATGATACAACGCATCTCAAAGTTGCTGTAGTCAATGAAACGCTGGCGAAGCGCTTCTTCGGGAGTCCGCAAAACGCCATTGGCCGGATGCTGGCCAGTGGCGGCGGGAACAAGGTCAAATACGACATCGAGATTGTGGGCGTGGTGCGCGATTACATCCACCGCGGCATGCGCGGCAAAGTGAAGATGACGGCGTATCATCCGGCGGCTCAGGATTCCAATCCTGCCGGGATGCACTATTACGTGCGGACGTGGGGAGCGTCGGACGCGGCGATGGGCATGATCCGGAATACAGTCCAGCAGATCGATTCGAAGCTGGTGATTGATGGACTGAGCACCATGGATGCGGAGATAGACCAGAACATCAACGACGAGCGGATGATCGCGCTGCTGGCAGTGAGCTTCGGAGCGTTGGCAACGCTGCTTGCCGGAATTGGCCTCTACGGCGTTCTGGCGTATGCAACGGCACAACGAACGCGGGAAATCGGCGTGCGCATGGCGCTGGGCTCGGATCGGGGCGGCATCGTTGCACTGGTGCTCAAGGATGTGCTGAAACTGGCGGGAATCAGCGTCGCGGTCGCAGTGCCGGTGGCGATCTTCGCTACACGCGTGTTGAAGAGCCAGCTCTTTGGCGTGTCCAACGCTGATCCGGTAGTGCTGGTGTCGGCAACGGTGCTGGTTGCTTTGGTGGCTGTAGTCGCGGCGGCATTGCCGGCACGACGGGCGGCGAGCGTGGAGCCGATGCAGGCGCTCAGGAGCGAATAAGGCAGGGAACCGGGAACAGGGATCAGGACTGAACATTCGTGTAGAAATTCGGGGCCGCTGACAAATGTAACCGTCGAGGTATCAAAATATGCTGGCAGATCTGAAATATGCGTTACGTCAGTTGAGGAAGACGCCGGGATTCACATTAACGGCGGTATTGACACTGGCCATCGGCATAGGCGGTGTGACGGCTGTCTTCTCTGTGGTGGAAGCGGTGCTGCTGCGGCCGCTGCCGTATAAGGATTCTGCGAAGCTGTTTGCGCTGCATGAACGAGTGGAGCACCTGATGGACGGCGATGCGAATCTTTCGGCTCCGGACGTGCTGACCTTTGAGCGGGAGAGTAAGGCATTTACCGGAGTAGGTGGCTTCGTCGGCGCATCCTATGAGGCGTCGGGCGCGGGCGCGCCCTTCCAGGCGCGGGTGGAGCGGCTGACGGCATCGATGTTTCCAGTGCTGGGGATCGATCCGGTCCTGGGAAGGACCTTCACACAACAGGAGGATGACAACTCGGCGCCGGTGACGGTCATCAGCTATGCGCTTTGGCAGGAGCGGTTTCAACTCGATCCGCAGGTACTGGGCAAGACGATTGAGCTGGACCGCAGGCCATACACCATTATCGGCGTGATGCCGCGGGAGTTTGAGTCTCCGGCAGGCTTGGGAGCACTGGCCCCGCGGGACCTTTGGGTCCCGATGAGCTTCACGCCGGTAGAGAAGGGCGCCGAAGCAGATAACTTCGACTACGGTGCGGTCGCAAGACTGAAGCCCGGTGTAACGCAAGCGCAGGCGCAGCAGGATGTAGACCGGGTGATCGCCGTCATTCAGGCGAAGCTTCCAGATATTCGGCTGCATGCCTCAATGCACGCCCTGAAGGAAGATACGGTGCGGGATGCCCGTCCGCTACTGCGCATGCTGATGGTGTCGGTGGGGCTGATTCTGCTGATTGCCTGCGTGAACCTCGCGAACCTGCTGCTGGTACGCGCGGCGGGACGGCGGCGCGAGTTCGGCGTAAGGCTGGCGTTGGGCGCGGCGCGACGGGCGATGCTGCAACAGCTCCTGACCGAGAGTCTGCTTCTCAGCGCCATCGGCGGCCTGGTGGGAGTAGCGCTGGCCGTAGTGCTGGTTCACATAGCGGCGGTCAACCTGCCGGATTCGCTGCCGCGCCTGAATGAGATCGCGGTGCGCTGGCCGGTGGTGTTCCTGGCGATTGCGCTGACCGGAATGACAGGTGTGGTGTGCGGGCTGGCTCCCGCCCTTGCCAGCATGAAGGCCGAGGTGCTGGATGCGCTGCGCGAAGGCACTCAAGGAGCGGGACAGAGCCGCGGGCAGCATCGGCTGCGCAACGGGCTGGTGATGACGGAGACCGCGCTGGCCATGGTGTTGCTGGTGGGAGCGGGGCTGCTGCTGCGGAGCTTTCAAAAGATGCTTGCAACCGATGCCGGTGTCGAGACCACGCATGTAATGACGGCTTCGCTGGCATTGCCCAAGCACGATTATCCGACACAGGAGCGGGTGAACGCCTTTTACAGCGAGTTGCAAAAACGGCTGGAAGCCATGCCGGGCGTCCGTACGGTGGGATTCTCGTCGAATATTCCCGTGGTCGGGCGGAATTCGAGCCGGCTGTTCGCGCCTCAAGGATACGTGAAGAAACCCAATGAAGGCTGGTCGCTGGCTTCAAACTATCTGGTGCAGGGTAATTACTTCGATGCGCTGCATATTCCGCTCATTCGCGGACGCTACTTCGACGCCCGCGACGAGCGCCCCGGCGCGCCTCTGGCAGCGATTATCAGCCAGTCGTTTGCCGAGCATTATTTCGCGGGAAAAGATGCAGTTGGGATGCACCTGAAAGTCGGACCAAGTTATGACAACCCTATGCCGCCTATCGAGGTGGTAGGCGTGGTTGGCGACGTGAAACCCAACCACGTCGATGAGGCACAGATGGTGCAGATGTACGAACCGGTATCGCAGGGCGCTGCGGATCTGGGACCGCTGGCGGCCATGATCGGAGTGGTCGGCGAGCTGCGCGTGGTGGTGCGCACGGCGGATGATCCTTCTGCGCTGGAGGCGGGCTTCACGAAAGCCGTCCGTCAGCTGGATCCGCTGCTGGCCATCACGGACATGCAGACGATGGATGAAGTCGTGGCGGCAACGGAATCCTCGCGAAGATTCAACACCATGATCCTGACGGCGTTTGCGGGGATTGCACTGCTGCTGTCGTTGCTGGGTATCTATGGAGTGCTGGCGTATGCCGTAACCGAGCGCAAGCGGGAGATCGCGATCCGCATGGCGCTGGGCGCGACTCGCGAGGATGTGCTGCGGCGGACGATTCGCTCGGCATTATTGCTGGCCGGAGTGGGCGTTGCAGTCGGGCTGGTTGCGTCGGTCGGGCTGACGCATCTGCTGGAAAGCTTGCTATATGGTGTGAAGCCGCTGGACGGGCCGGCGATTGCAGGCGCCGTGGTAGTGCTGCTGGCGTGCTCGGTGCTGGCTGGATGGCTGCCGGCGAGACGCGCTGCCTCGATTGAGCCTATGGACGCGCTGCGGAGCGAGTAATCCGGCGTGCATAGGTCCCTCTCCGTTTGCGAGTTGATGGTATGAATTCAAACAGCCTCCTATAAGAAATATTAATAAGGCATAAGCAGCGATTTTTATCGCATGTTGCCGGAATGCCAGTTCCGTCCCGTGGAATCAGCATGGGAGGAGATTAACGGTCTGCCTTTTCGGCCAGGAAATAAATCGCTTTATATAAACCATCGCTTATAGCCATTATCAGCGTTCATTAATAGGAAATAGTTTCTTCTTGAAAAGCTGACAAATCCTGCTCTAAGTTGAGTCATGCCAAATCCCTTTGCGACGATTGATTCCTCTAGATTTCGCAAGAGGCCTCACAAGGTCTTTAAGAGACGGTGATCCCATCCTTCTCGTAGATCTGCTGATCGATAAGTAATCAGACAAAAGACCAAAACTCACGAATAACAACTTTGGAGGCTTTGCATTATGTCATTCCGAAGCAGGCGATCTCTATTTTCAGCATTTAGTTTGTTATCTCTTCTGAGCACCGTCCTGACGCTGATTCCGGTAGCCCAAGCGCAGACATTTCGCGGTGGTATGAACGGCACAGTCACAGATCAGTCCGCGGCTGTGGTTCCAGGGGCGCAGGTGATTGCCGAAGACACTGCGACCGGTGTGCAGCATACGACCGTCACATCGACTGGCGGTGAGTTCACCTTTCAGGACCTGCCCCTGGGTGCATATGATGTAACCGTCTCGGCTCCAGGTTTCCAGAAAGTAAAGTTCGTTGCTGTTCAGATAAAGGCAGGCTCGATCTATAGCTTGCCGGTCAAATTGAATGTGGCGCAGCAATCGACTACGGTTGAAGTAAATGCCACGGCCCTGACACTCGATCCGACCTCCACGACGCAAACTACGGTTGTAGCCAGTCGAGTCCTGCAGGATACTCCGCTGAATGGGCGCGACTTCACACAGCTGATCATCCTGTCACCCGGCTTCTCCAATTCCGGAGCGGGCGGCTATGGTTCGCTGAACGGCACCCGTGCGAACCAGATTAACTGGCAGATCGACGGCATCGATAACAATGATCTCTGGCACAACATTCCTGCCGTCAATCAAGGCGGTGTCTCGGGTATTGCGGGAATCATTCTGCCCATTGATGCCGTCGACCAGTTCTCCGCGCAGACTCAGGCCGCGCCGGAATCGGGACGTAATCCCGGCGGCAGCGTGAACCTTTCGCTGAAATCGGGCACCAATCAAATCCACGGGACGGCGTATTACTACAACCGTAACGAAGCCCTGGGCGCGATGAACCCGTTTACGGCTCCTGTGAAGCAGGAAGTTCGCAATTACAACTTCGGCTTTTCCGCCGGTGGTCCCATCATGAGAGACAAGCTTTTCTGGTTTACAACTTTCGAAAAGCAGAGATTCACGATCGGCGTTCCGGATCAATCGACCCAGCCTTCGCAAGGCTGGCAAGATGAGGCTAAGGCGGTCCTGGCTAAGTACGGGGTGCCTGTCAATCCAGTATCGGTAAATATGCTGAATACTTTCTGGCCGCCGTCAGTAACTGGCAACCTCCCGGCCACAGTCAACAACTATACGAGCACTGACCCTGAATATGGCTACAGTTATAACGGGCTGGCTAAGGTAGATTACACGATTAACGACCGAAATAGCCTTACCGCTCACTGGTTTGTAGGACAGGGGAATCAGGTGGCTCCGGTGGGTTCATCGCTCAAGTACTACTTTGAGGTTGCGCCTATCCATGTGCAGAACTATGCCATTGTTTATAACCACGTGTTTTCGCCGTCGATGACAAACCAGTTGCTGGCTGGCGTGAACTACTTCAACCAGGTCTTCAATGATTTCAATAATAGTTTCTATGCAGCCGATACTGGTCTGATTACTGGCTAAACGCTTTCAGGCGCTCCCAATGTCAAGATTACGGGTTTCGATCCCATTGGCGAGACGCCTCCAGAGGGACGCAACGACATCACGGGACACCTCACAGATGACTTTAACTGGACGAAGGGCAGACACCAGATGAAGTTCGGCGGCGAATTCCGTCAGGCGCAACTGGATGAGTTCTATAAACGCCACGCTCTCGGCAGCTTTACCTTTGACGGCTCACAGGGTCCCACTCCGGGATCGACAGTTCCTGTCGCATGGAATTCCGGAGACCCGCGCATAGACGCTCTGGCGGATTTCATGGCCGGTAATGTGTCTACCTCGTCGATCGCACTTGGAAATCCTGACAGACAAGTATTTGTGAATACCTTAGCCTTCTTTGCGCAGGATTCCTGGCAGCTGAGTCCAAAGCTGAATGTCAATTATGGCTTGCGCTGGGATTATGAAGGACCTCTCCACAATTCCTGGAAGAATCTCTCCGTATTCCGGCCGGAACTGGGCGGGGTAGTGTATCAGGGAGACCAGATCAGCTCTCTATATGACCCGTCTTACACAAACTTCAGTCCTAGAGTTGGCTTTTCTTACCAGGCAACTCAAAAGACAGTTTTGCGCGCCGGAGTTGGACTCTTCTTTGATACTCCGAACCTGAATCCATTCCTCGACAATCGTCCCGGAAATGGTGCGCCGAACGGTGTAGAAGGAAATCCCGGCCTGAGTGGGGATTCGGTAACCACCGCTACGCGTGGAGGTTATACGATCGAATATGGCGTGAATGTCTTCCCCGAGTCTCTGGGTTCCAACAGCATTTTTTCAATTGCCAAGAACTTCGTTCCGTCGCACAACATGAACTACAACATCCAGCTTGAACAGAGTTTGACAAGCAAGGTTGTGGCTCAAATTGGTTATGTAGGAAGTCAGGGGCGCCACCTGCTTTCGATCCGCGATATCAACCAGGCTGCCTTGGGCAGCGGCAACATAACGGTTCAGCCTGCAGGCTGCCCGGTGACGCATACACCCCAGGATTGCAGCCGTCCGTACTTCTCCCAGTTCCCGGACTTTACTTTCATCAATGAGATCCAGAGCATCGGAACTTCCAACTACAACTCTCTCCAGGCCACCTTGCGGGTTTCAAATCTGCATGGATTGACCGCTCAGGGCGCTTATACATGGTCCCGCAGCTTTGACGAAGTGACGGCTTATCGCGGCGCTCTGCCGCAGGACAGCTTCAACTTCAAGGGCGATTACGGACCAAGCGACTTTGACAATCGCAATATCTTCGTTGCGTTGCTCACTTACGATATCCCGGGAGCTCAGAAGTGGAAAGAACTCACCCATGGCTGGCAGCTGAATAGCTTAATGACGTTCCACGGTGGTCTGCCTTTCTCGGTATACAGCTCGGCGGATACCTCGGGTACAGACGACGGCAACCAGCGCGCTGATGTGGTACCAGGGGTGGATCCTTATGCGGGATTCCGGAAGGGGAAAGTGAATGCGAATTGGTTGAACCCTGCCGCGTTTGTGGATGCAGCGCCAGGTACGTGGGGCAATTCAACGCGAAATGCTTATTACGGTCCCGGGTATGGCAGCGTGGACTTCTCGGTTTTCAAGAACACGCCCATCGGGGAGCGAATCAATACGCAGTTCCGTGTTGAGATGTATAACCTGTTCAACCGCACGAACTTTGCTCCGCCGCTGAACGGTAGCTTCAACCCTTCGTTCACGCAGACCAACGCTCTATCGTTGTTCACAACTATCGGCAGCTTTAACGGCGCTCCGGGCATTGGCGCCGGCGAACCGTTCAATACACAACTGGCTCTGAAGATTACGTTCTAGAAATGCTCCGATGTTTCAATCTGCGGCGTCTGCTTCTGTGCCAGGCGCCGTGGGTTGTCTTGTTTACTGTGACAAACTTGAAGTGAGGGTAGAAATGGGTCTTACCAGACGTGATTTTTTGATGAGAGTGGGTCAGGCTGGCGGATATAGTGCAGCGTTTCTGACCATGCAGCACCTGGGCCTTATGACGGTTCCAAAGGCGAGCGCAATGCCGCTGACAATGGAGGCGGATTCGGGAAAAGGTACGAAAGTCGTCATTCTGGGTGGCGGAATTGCAGGCCTGGTCGCGGCGTACGAGATGGGCAAGGCTGGTTACTCCTGTACGGTGCTCGAGGCGCGCGCGCGCCCGGGTGGCCGCAACTGGACGGTCCGGAACGGCACGAAGATCGAATTCAACAATGGCACGTCGCAGACGGCCGACTGGGACGACAGCGGCTATTTCAATGCCGGACCCGCGCGGCTACCCTCCATCCACAAGACAATGCTTGGTTATTGCAAAGAACTTGGTGTGCCTCTGGAAGTGGAGGTGAACACCTCGCGCAGCGCGCTGCTGCAAAACGATAACGCGTTTGGCGGCAAAGCGATCGAACAGCGCGAAGCGATCAACGACACGCGCGGCCACGTCTCCGAGTTGCTGGCCAAGTGCATTCACAAAAACGCTCTCGACCAGGAGATTTCCAAAGAGGACCAGGAACGGATGCTGGCGTTTCTGCGAACCTATGGCGATCTGAAGAAGGACTACTCCTACACCGGGTCGGAACGAAGCGGCGTGGCGAAGTACTCCGGCGCAGGCCCGGAGACAGAAGTGTTGCGGCCACCTCTGGATATGCATGCGTTGCTGGATGCGGATTTCTGGATGGGGATGATGTTCGAAGAGATGTTGGATATGCAGGCTACGATGTTCCAGCCGGTCGGCGGGATGGACCGTATTCCGTATGCCTTCGCCAGGAAGCTGGGCGATGTTGTGCAGTACGGCGCATGCATCAGGGAGATTCGCAAGACCGATCAGGGAGTCAAGGTCGGCTACATGGATACGAAGTCAGGTGCGCCAAAATCAATTGAAGCCGACTACTGCATCTGCGCCCTGCCCATCAGCATTCTGAAGACCATCCCCAACGATTTTTCCCCGCGCATCAAGCAGGCGATTGACGAGGTTGGCTATGACTCCGCTTATAAAGTCGCCTGGGAGTCGCGCCGCTTCTGGGAACAGGATTACAACCTTTACGGTGGCCTGTCCTTTGTCGTGAAAGGGCCGGTAAACCTGCTCTGGTATCCAAGCTGGAAGCTGTTTTCCGATACAGGGGTTCTGGTAGCCGGTTATGGCGTGGAGAATCACAGTGACTTTGGAAAGCTGCCCAGCATTGCAGCCAAACTTGATGCATCGCGTGCTGCTGTTGAGAAGCTGCATCCGGGGCATGGAAAAGAGTTGAAGAATCCGATGTACGTGAACTGGGGCGAGATTCCATACAACCTCGGCTCCTGGGTAGGCCGCGCCCCGAATTACGTCGCGGGACGTTCGATGGAGTACTACGAGGGCCCATACAAGGAGTTCATTCAACCCGACGACTGGATTTACTTCTCGGGCGACCACTGCAGCCATATTATTGGGTGGCAGGAGGGCGCTGCTCTCGCTTCCCACCGTGCCGTCAACATGATTTCGGAGCGGGTGCAGGTGGCCAGAGTCAGTGGCTCCGCGAAGAGACAACAGGCTTAGAAACGGGAGATGCAGATGAAGGGAAAGCAAGCGATATACGCGGCCGTAATGATGGCTGCGATGTGCGGGGCCTTGTTCGAAACGGGGCATGCCCAGACCACGGTGAAGCATATTCAATCGGCGGCCTCGCCGCTGGCGACGGCGGTGTGGGCAGGCGACACGCTGTATGTGAGCGGACAACTGGCTTCGCCCGTGACTCCGGCTGATCCCGCCAAGGGAACTCCAGCGGTTTACGGAGATACCAAGGCGCAAACGACGAGCATAATCCAGAAGATACAAACG
>DATAQX010000366.1:0-8306 GCA_036264455.1 Silvibacterium sp.
TCTGGGCGTGGCTCGTGGCAGAATGCAGCAGAAAGGGAAGCAGAAGCAGGCGAAGATTCCTGCCGGGCCTCAAAAGCGCGCGCAAATGGTTTCTAAAAAGCACAACGATCTTAGTTAATCGTTGCCGCGCTAAAGTGCCGATAAGGAATTTATAAAAGAGTTATAAAGACTGGTTGAGTGCGGCTATCCGGCGCCGCCTTCCGGTAAAAAGCGATAGCCAACCCATGGCTCGGTCTGGATGTACTCCTTCGTCCCGCTGCCTTGCAATTTCTTCCGTAGCTGTCCCACAAATACCCTCAGATACTCTGGCTGCTGTGCCGACTGTGCTCCCCAGACCGCGGTCAGCAGTGCGCGATGTGTGAGTACCTTGCCTGCGTTCCGCGCAAACAGCAGTAGCAGATCAAACTCTTTCGGCGTTAGATGAATCGGTTGCCCGCATACCAGAATGGAGTGCGCCGCAATGTCAACGACAAAGTCGCCTACTTCGATTGGAGCATCGGTCACGCGCTCCGGCGCCCGTCTCAAATGCGCGCGAACCCGTGCCAGCAATTCCTGAATCCCGAAAGGTTTGGTTACGTAGTCGTCTGCTCCCGCGTCCAGGGCTTCGATCTTCGATCGTTCCTGGTCGCGCACCGACAACACAAGAATCGGCGCTTTGCTCTTTGTCCGCGCCGCGCGGCACAGTTCCACTCCCGTCATGCCCGGCATCATTAAGTCCGTGATCATGAGGTCGGGAGTCCATTCCTCGAAAACTCTGAGCGCCTCCACTGGATCGTTCGCCGCCCGCACATCGTAACCCTGTGCCGAAAGAGCGGCTCGTAGTACTCGTGTAATTTGTGCTTCGTCGTCAACTACCAGAACGCGTTCCGCCATCGTCCTTCCTTATGTATCATCGCCCTGTCATGGAAAAGAATACAGCCCGTATCGGCACAGTCGTGCTCAGGTATTGCGGTCTCACCATGCTTGCGGGCATTCTCGTACTGTTGTTTCGCCACATTCGAAACGTCAATCAAACGACGGTAGCCCTTAGTTTTCTGGTCCTGATTCTCATCACCGCATCGAGATGGCGTCTGGCGTATTCCCTCTATCTCTCCCTGCTCTGCACGCTGCTCTACAACTACTTTTTCCTTCCGCCTCTAGGTAGGCTAACCGTTAGCGATCCTCAAAATCTGGTTGCTCTGGCCGCTTTTCTCTGCGCCAGTTTTCTGGTCAGCCATCTCTCTGACAGTGAACACCGCGAAGCCGAACTCTCTGAAATCCGTCATCGCGAGGTGCAGCACCTCTACGAGTTCAGCCAGGAACTGCTCTTGCACGACGACCTCAGCACTGTAGCGCGAATCACACCATCGATTGCCGCCACAATTTTTGGTTTTCGCGCCGTAGCGCTTTACGTTCGCGACGGCGACACATCTTATTACTCCGATCCTGAATACGAACTGGTATCTCTGAATGAACTGAAGAATGCAACCTACGCCACCGATCCTGCGGTCACCGTCATCGATGGTATTCACTTTGTCCCGCTGTTACTAGGGATGCGCTCCATGGGGGCAATGGCATTTCGCGGTGAGCAATCGACGAACATCTATGAAGCAATCGGAACGCTTGTCGCCATCGCCCTGGAGCGCACTGCTGCGCTCGAACGCACCAGCCATATGGAAGCCGCGCGCGAAAGCGAAAGGCTGCACAGCGCGCTGCTCGATTCCGTCACCCACGACCTGCGCACCCCGCTCACCTCCATCCGTGCCGCCGCGACCACTCTCATCAGCCAGCCCCAGATGAGCGAGCCCCAGCGTCGCGAAATGTATGCTGTTGTCGACGAAGAGAGCTCCCGCCTCGATCGCCTCATCGGCCAGGCAATCGAAATGGCGCAGCTCGATGCGGCCAGCATTCACGTGCAGGTCCGGCCCGAGAGCGTGCGCGAAATAATCGAGCTGGCTCTTGAGGAAGCCCAGCCCTTGCTCGGAGATCGCACCGTGGACGTGGATGTTCCGGAAAATATGCCCAACGTTGCCATGGATCGCAGACTTGTCCGCCGCGTCATGCGCCATCTCATCGAAAATGCCGCCAGGTATTCTCCTCCCGGCTCGCCTTTGCGCATCGGCAGTCGGATCGAGGACTATCGCCTCCTGGTCAGCGTCGAAGACCACGGACCGGGCATCGAGGATTTCGAGCAGCCCCTCATCTTCAATAAATTTTATCGGGGACGGAATCAGAAGCCAGGTATCTCCGGCACCGGCATGGGACTGGCGATCGTTAAAGCCATTATGGTTGCACACGGCGGCGGAATCGAAGTTCTGAGCCGTCCGCCCCGGGGCGCGCTTTTTACTTTCTGGCTGCCCGTCGAGAACGAGAGGCGCAGCGATTTCGCATAATGCCGTGATGCCGCCCGTGCTGCGCCCGCATGATAGGTATCCCTTCCCAATTTCGTCCCTGCTTTTCCTCAATCCTCCCTCTTTCTCCGCTGCTGCCGTCCTTCCCAGCGAAGACTAAAATTAAGTCAGCACAATGGCTGAATTCACACACCTGCACCTGCACACCGATTACTCCCTCCTGGATGGAGCCTGTGACGTAGAAAAGCTCGTTCAGCGCGTCTCTGACATCGGCCAGAAGGCCGTCGCTATCACCGACCACGGCAATATCTACGGAGCCGTCCACTTCTTCGACGCTGCCAAAGCGCAAGGCATAAAGCCCATCCTCGGCTGTGAGCTCTATATCTGTCAGAAGGAAGATCACCGCGCCGATCCGCAGGGAGACGACTACCATCACCTGCTCGTCCTCGCCGAAAACGAAGAGGGCTACCGCAACCTTGTCCGCATCACATCGGAAGCCTCGCTCTACGGCTTCTATCGCAAGCCGCGCGTCAGCAAGAAATATCTCGCCGAACATTCCTCGGGATTAGTCGGCTTCTCCGGCTGCCTCGCAGGTGAGCTCTGCGAAAACCTGATGAAAGGGAATTACGATGCCGCGCGCTCCACCGCCGCGCAGTACCAGGACATCTTCGGTCGCGGCAACTTCTTCCTCGAAATTCAGGATCAGGGCCTCGAGCTCGAAAAGAAAATCCACGCCGACCTCTTCCGTCTCGAAAAAGATCTCGACATCCCCCTCGTTGCCACCAACGACAGCCATTACCTCTGCGAGGACGATTCGCACGCGCACGAAGTCCTGCTCTGCGTGCAGACCGCCAATTCCATCCATGACCCTAAACGCTTCAAGTTCGACTCCGACCAGTTCTACGTCAAGTCCGCCGTCGAAATGGATCGGCTCTTCTCGCACGCGCCACAGGTCGTAAGCCGCACCATGCAGTTCGCTGAGCGCTGCTCCCTCAAGCTCACCAAGGTAGAAAATCCTTTCCCCGAATTTGCTGTCCCTGCCGGTCACACCATCGACAGCTATTTCGATCAGATCTGCCGCGAAGGCCTGAAGAAGCGCCTGGAAACGACCGTCCGGAACCTCGACGCTCGCGGAGTATTGCGATCGCCGGTACATGAATACGAGACCCGGCTGAACTTCGAAATCGGCATCATCAAGCAGATGAAGTACTCCGGCTACTTCCTGATCGTCTGGGATTTCATAAAGTACGCGCGCGATCATGGCATTCCGGTCGGCCCTGGAAGAGGTTCGGCGACGGGTTCGCTGGTCGCCTATGCGATGGAGATCACCAACATCGATCCAATGCAGAACGTGCTGCTCTTCGAGCGCTTTCTCAACCCCGAACGCGTCACGATGCCGGATATTGATGTGGACTTCTGCCAGAATCGCCGCGGCGAAGTCATCGACTACGTCACGCGCAAGTACGGCCGCGAGCAGGTCGCGCAAATCATCACCTTCAACACCATGGCCGCCAAGGCCGCTATCAAAGATGTAGGCCGCGCACTCGACATGCCCTATGGCGACGTTGATCGCATCGCCAAACTGGTCCCCACCACCATCGGCGTCACCATCGAGCAGGCATTGAAAGACTCGCCGCCCCTTCAGGAAGCGTACGACAGCAATGCGCAGATAAAGGAACTCATCGACACCGCCAAAAGACTCGAGGGCCTTGTCCGCGGAGCCGGCGTGCACGCATCAGCGGTCGTCATCGCACCGCGCCCGCTCACCGATCTCGTCCCCGTCAGTCGCAGCAAAAATGATGAAATCGTCACCGCCTACGACATGAAGGCAGTCGAAAAACTCGGCCTCCTGAAAATGGACTTCCTGGGCCTCGCCACGCTCACGGTGATCACTGATTGTCTGAAACGAATCGAGCAGACGCGCGGGGAGAAACTAGATATCGAGATGGTCCCCCTGGACGATCCCGAGACGTTCAGGCGGGTCTTTCACACCGCGCTCACGTCCGGCATCTTTCAGTTTGAATCGCCCGGGATGCGGGACATTTTGCGCCGGTACAAGCCGGATACGGTCGAGGATCTGACAGCGCTGAATGCGCTCTACCGTCCCGGACCGATGGATATGATCGACGACTTCATCGAGCGCAAGTGGGGACGCCGGAAAGTGGAGTTCCTGCTGCCGGAGCTTGAGGGTATCCTGAGGGATTCGCTTGGGGTAATCGTTTATCAGGAGCAGGTGATGCGGATCGCCAACGTCCTCGCCAGCTACTCCCTGGGCGAGGCCGATCTGCTGCGGCGGGCCATGGGAAAAAAGAACGCCGAGGCAATGGCGGAGCAGCGCGACCGTTTCATGAGCGGTGCCGCGGCTCTTGGGCATCCTAAAGCGGCAGTCGGCGAGATCTTCGATCAGATGGCGAAGTTCTCGGGATACGGCTTCAATAAGTCGCACTCCGCGGCCTACGCACTGGTGGCCTATCAGACGGCCTATCTCAAAACCCACTACCCGATCGAATTCATGGCCGCGCTGCTCTCATCCGAAATCTCTAAACCGGAAAACGTCGTCAAGTACATCAAGGAATGCCGCGAGATGAACATCCCCGTCGAGCCGCCTGATGTGCTCTTCTCTGACGCCGACTTCACCCCACACGGCAACGCCATCCGCTTCGGCCTTACCGCCATCAAGAACGTGGGCCGCAACGCCATCGACTCTATCCTCGCTGCCCGCGCTGAACTCGCAGAGCAGAATCGCACCTTCGTCTCCTACTGGGAGTTCTGCGAGAAGGTTGACCTGCGCCTCATGAACAAGCGTGTCCTCGAATCGCTCATTAAGGCAGGAGCCCTTGATTCACTCGGACGCCGCTCGCAACTCATCGCCGCCGCCGACAAAGCCATCGAGCGCGCGCAAAAGACGCAGCGGGACGAAGCAGCCGGACAGCACGGCCTCTTCGGCATCTTTGACGATCATCCCGCCGCCTCAAAGCCCGACGCTTTGCCCAGCGTTCCCGATTGGGACGAGAACCAGCGTCTCCAATCCGAAAAAGAAGTCCTTGGCTTCTTCGTCTCCGGCCACCCGCTCGACAAATATTCCGAAAAGCTCCGCAATCTTCCTGGAGTCGTCGACACCGCAACCGCCCTCGAGATGAAACCAGCGCCCTCCAATGGCCGCCGCGGCCAGGCACCCGAAAACGAAATTGCTATCGCGGGAGTTCTGCTCGGTCTCAAAGTTGCAAAATCAAAACGTTCCGGCGAGCTCTATGCGCAGGCCGCCCTGGAAGACACAGTCGGCAAAATCGAGCTCATCTGCTTTCCCAAGGACTACGAGCGCCTCGCCGCCAGCCTCCGCATCGAAGTGCCCGTACTCGTACGAGGCCAGCTTCGCGCCGAAGAGGATGCAGCCCCCAAGCTCGCCGTCTCCTCAATCCAGGCTCTTGAAGACGTGAAGGTACGCCTGCCACAAAACGTCCGCATCCGCGTCCCTCTCGAGCGCGCGAGTGAAGCCACTCTCTTTCAGTTGAAAGAAATCATCGCCGCCGCCCCTGGCCCTGCCAAATTCATGCTCAACCTCGAACAAGCCGGAGAATACTGCGTTGTCCTCGAACCCGCCGGTCAGGCCATAGCCGCCGATCGCGCTTTCATCGATCGCGCCGAGCTGCTTCTCGGCCGCGGAATGGTCCAGGCCCTCGACTAAGAGCAGGGAATAGGGATTAGGGATTAGTACGGCAGGTTAGCGCTCATTATTTTGCGGGAACTCTTCAATCCAAGGCGCGCCTGTTCCCTGTTTACTGATCCCTGTTCCCTAATCCCTAATGGCTAATCCCTAATCCCTGCCCTCCCCCCGTTTGCCCCGTATCGCCCACGCCCATACAATCAAACGAGCGACCCAACTCCCCCGCCTTCTCTGGGGAGTTCCAGGTTCAAATTTTGCTATGACCGATCAAGCTCCAGGCGCTCCGCACCCGCACCAGACAGCGGTAGAATCAAAGCCCGCCGCATGGATCAAGACAGAGTTGGCCCGTCATCCGCAACGGCCCGATCCTATGAGTTTTATTGAAAGTATCTTCACTGATTTCAGCGAAATCCACGGCGACCGTGCCTTCGGCGACGACCCCGCAATGCTCTGCGGCTTTGCCCGCCTCGAAGGCGAAGAGGTCATGGTCATCGGCAACCTCAAGGGCCGCTCCACCAAGGAGAAGGTGCTCCGCCATTTCGGCATGCCCGACCCCGAGGGCTATCGCAAAGCCCGGCGCGCCATGAAGCTCGCCGAGAAATTCGGCCGCCCCGTCCTCACCTTCATCGACCTCATGGGAGCCAACCCCGGCATCGGTGCCGAGGAGCGCGGCCAGGCCGAAGCCATCGCCGTCAACCTCCGCGAAATGTCCCGCCTTCGCGTCCCCACCATCGCCACCGTCACCGGCGAAGGAGGCTCAGGAGGTGCGCTGGCCCTTGCCGTCGCCGACCGCGTGCTCATTCTTGAGAAGGCGATCTACTCCGTCATCTCGCCCGAGGCCTGCGCCTCTATCATGTGGCGCGACGCATCGAAGCGGGCCGAGGCCGCAGCCGCCCTTAAGGCTACCGCCGCAGACGTCGCAGAGCTCCGCTGCGTCGACGACATCGTTCCCGAACCCGGAAACGGCGCTCACGAAGATCCCGAGGAAGCAGCGAAGTTGCTCGCGGAAAAACTTCGCTGGCACCTCAATGAGCTGAAGTCGTTGTCCGTCGACGATCTCCTCGCCCAGCGCTATCAAAAATTCCGCAACATCGCGCAGTTCTACACCACATGACCGCTGCTTCAAATTTGTCATCCCGAATCAGCTTCACGAATTGTCATCCCGAGCGAAGCGCCGAAGGCCGGGGTCCCCAACGCACCCGGGTTTGGTGCGGTGGGGTGGTAGGCGCGAAGTCGAGGGACCTGCTTTTCCCTGAAGGTGGCACAACTTTGGGTGCCCCATCCGAAGCCTGTCCTGTGCAGAGCCGAAGGACGCAGCCAAGGGTGGGAGACAGTAATCCTGTGCCCTATGCTCTGTGTCCTGTGTCCTGTTTCTACGGAGCGCGCACATGACCTTTTCCGCGCGCATCCGCGCCCTCTGCTGGTTTTTCGTTGCTGTCATCTATTTCATCTTTGCCCGAGCCATCGCCGAACGGGCAGCCAACGGCCTCGCCTCCGGAGACTGGCTCGAATTCGTCAACCGCACCCTGCTGCTCTTCCTTCTGATCGTCGGATATGCTGCCATGGGCTACGTGGGGCAGCGCCAGCGCGAACCCATCAAAGCCATGGGCCTCGCCCGCCGTCCCGGCTGGGGTCATGAGTTCGCCATCGGAGCAGCTCTCGGCTGGTCCGGCATGGTTGCCAGCGTGTTCCCCATGGCCTTGATCGGCGGACTGGTCATCACCTTCTACACCACCCCGCGGCAATTTGGACTCATCTTCGTCAATCTCGCCATCCTCGCTATCGCCGCACTCGCCGACGAAGTCGTTTTCCGCGGATATCCCTTTCAACGCCTCATCGACGCCACCGGCCCTACCATCGCGACGCTTGGAATGTCCGTACTCTACGGCATCATCCATCTCGGCAATCCGGGCGCAACCACAGCCAGCACCATGGTCACCATTCTTGCCGGATGGCTTCTCGCCATCGCCTATCTCCGCACGCGCGCCCTCTGGGTAGGCTGGGGCTTTCATTTCGCGTGGAACGCCACCATGGGTGTCCTCTTTGGACTCCCCATCAGCGGCATCACCAGTTTCTCGCCCGTCGTTTCCAGCAATACCATCGGGCCTCCCTGGATCACCGGAGGCGACTACGGTCCTGAAGGCAGCCTGGTCTGCGCCGTCGTCCTCATCGTCCTCATTTTTGTGATGTTCGCCGCCACCCGCGACCTGAAGCACCGCTACGCACAGCCAGTCATCGTCCCCGGAGGCATCCCCGTCGACATCGACGCTCTCTCCCGCCGCCAGCACGAAGCCGCCATGGGCCCCCAAACG
>DATAQX010000376.1:0-6073 GCA_036264455.1 Silvibacterium sp.
GCCGCCAGGGTTTCACCCGGCAGAAGCTTCATAGTCAGGAACAGGAAGCTGGGCGGCGGCTGCTCACGATGAAAGATGTCATAAATTGGACACAGGTTTGGATGTGTAACTTCCCGGGCAAGCAGCACTTCCCGCTCAAAACGCTGCTGCAAGGCCGGATCGTCGGCCATGTGAGGAAGAATGGTCTTCAGGGCAACGTGGACGCCTTGCAGGAACGGATCCTCTGCTTCATAAACTTCGCCCATGCCGCCTTTTGCAATAAAACGGACAATTACGAAGCGCTCATTCAGTATCTGGCCGGGCATAAGCCGCCCTGCAGGCGCCGGGGCCGATGCAGCTCCATTGCTGTCGATGGGACGAGTCGTTCCCGCGAGGAAATCAAGAGGTGGATGCTCGAGAAAACTGCCCGCACGCGCATGTTTGGCCAGCATGTCCTCGACTATGCGTCGCAGTGCCTCATCGCTGCCGCACATTTCATCGAGCAGAGCATCACGCTCGGCTGGATTCACATCCAGCGCGGCCAGGAAAATCTGCTCCGCCTACTCTCGTCGAGGATCCATGTTCATCAATCCAGCAAAACCATGGGGTAATAAAGGTCCGCGCCCTGGCTTCGCACAATTTGATGACGGCAGATTCGCCGGCATACCCGAGCTCTTCCCGGCGTCGGGGGCAGCAAGCATCGGACCAATCCAGGTCCCGGCATCGGAGGGGGATTCCGAATGACGTTGGTTTGGAGAGACGCAACCAAGGCGTTCCCTCCATCGCCTGCTGGAATTATGACTGAGCTTATACCAATCGTTACTTGGGGGCAGCACTTTTCCTCCAGCCATTTACCCGTCTTAATCCCTTAATGCGTAAGGAAACGACAAAAGGTGCCAGCCTGCCCGGCGAGTTCTGCCTGAACACGGTAGGCCTTGACGTCGCCTCAAATGGAGCCGGAGTTGCAACTAGTGGCAAAGAGGCCTAGCCTAGCAGCCATCGAAGATCTCTACGGGTAGTTCTGCTAACAGCGCGAGCTAACGATTTATGTGTGCAGCTGACGGTCAAGTCACCCTTTTGTTAAGGGCTATGAAGAACGGAGACGAGTCTGCAGCGGAGAAGCTGCTGCCCCTCGTCTATAACGAACTTCACCGGTTGGCTAAGTCGTATATGCGGCGGGAGCGGCCGGACCACACCCTGCAGCCGACGGCTCTGATCAATGAGGCATACTTGCGTCTGGCGAACGATACCATCGATTGGCAGAGCCGCGAACATTTCATCGGTGTAGCTGCAACGGTTATGCGTCGTGTGCTTGTCGATCACGCACGGGCGCACAATGCTGAAATGAGGGGCGGAGATCTTCAACGCGTTGAACTTGACGAAGGGCTAGCGATCTCAAATGAGCGCTCAAAAGAAATGATTGCTGTGCATGACGCGCTCAACAGCCTTGAGACAATAAATCCGAGACGGGCCAAGATTGTGGAACTTCGCTACTTTGCAGGATTCTCCGTCGACGCGGTGGCAGGGGTTCTAAACATATCGCCGCGATCCGTAGAGCGCGAATGGTCAGCGGCGAAAGTCTGGCTGCTCGAAGAATTAGAAAAGTCTCCAGACGGAATGCGCAAGAACGAAGGTCCTCAGTAGACGCGCCTGAAGCTTGTAACTCGACATGGCTCCATCAGATTTTGACGGTTCCACTGGTCGTTGATCCGGAGAGATTGGAGCTGGCACAAACGTTGTCGGGAGGCAGATCGGTGCCTCTCTGCTTTGCCCACGACAGCAAGCAGCATCTTGGTAATTGTACGTAATTTGGTGGAGCTAGTCGGGCTCGAACCGACGACCTCGTCGTTGCGAACGACGCGCTCTCCCAGCTGAGCTATAGCCCCACAAAGGCGGGAGATGCTTCATTGAGTTTATCAGCGCGCGGCGGATTGGGAAAGCCGCGACTGAAGGGCGAAGTGCGTTACGCAAACGACGCCTCCAAAAACCACGAGCGATTCTATTCGAGGTGATGTGGGCGGGCGAATAAGGATCTCAGTTCGGCGGCCAGCTTTGCGCATACCTCCTCGGTCTGGCCTTTCGGAAGATCGCCCTGGGCGAGATCCGGTGAGCCGCCCGCGCGCAGTCCGTAGGCGCCGAGAGCTCCGCGTAGAATTTCTCCGCAATGGAGTTTCATATCCTGGCTGCGCGAAAGAAAGATTCTTGCCGGATCGGTTTCGGCGGAGACGAAAAGCGCGAGGGTGCGAGGAACAGTCGCGGCCAGCCGGGAGGCCAGCAGGCGGACATATTCGCGATCACGATCGAGGAAAACCCGATGCACCAGGCGAAGATTGTCCTGAATCATCTCTTCAACGGCGAGGCGAGTGGCGTGGTAGGAGGCAAGCTCTTCATATAGCTTTTGCCGTTCTTTGGCAAAGGTCCTGGCTTCGGACTGAAGACGTTCGATGGCGGTCGGAATATCATTGCTTCCAATTGAGAGAGCCAGACCGGCACGACTGAGCAGCGCGAAGTCATGGCGAGCCGAGGCGACGGCGCGCAGGCCGCAGACGAACTCGATCCGAACGCCGCGGCTGACGCGCTCGACGGAGCGCAACAGGAGCCCGCCGATCTGGCCGGTCGAGCGAACATGAGTTCCCCCGCAGGCATTCAGATCATAATCGGCTATTTCAATGAGGCGAATACTTCCCTCGCGCTCCGGGAGCTTGCGTAAGTGCCCATTGACCAGCAGCGTTTCGGCCTCGCGGCGATCGACGGCGCGAATAGTGACGACGCGATCCTCGGCGATGATCTCATTCGCGATGCGCTCAATGCGTTCAAGACTGTGATGGGCGATCGGGCCGGTGGACAGGTCAATGGTCGAGGCAGTTTCGCCGAGGTGAAACGAGACGGTCTGCGCCCCGAGTTCGCGGGCGAAGACGGCCGAGAGCAGATGCTGGCCAGAATGCTGCTGGATGTGGTCGAGTCGGCGGGACCAGTCAATCGTCCCCTGAACGGAGGTGCCGGCAAGCAACGGTTTACGCGTGAAGTGCCAGACTTCTCCCTGCTCGTCTTCTTCCACGCTTTCGATGGCCGCTTCGAGAGTCGCCCCGCTGCGCGAGATGGCGGTGAGGATGCCGGTGTCACACGGCTGGCCACCGCTGGCGGGATAAAACGCACTTCGATCCAGGGCAATCTGCCAAATGGAGACGCCGTCAGCGCGGGAAGCTTCGCGAATGTCCACAACCTGCGCGGAAAAGGTCTGGAGGAAGGCGTTGTCGTAGTAAAGGCGGTCCGTCATAAAAGATTGCTCCCGGAGGAGCTGGCGTTGGGTGGTCATTCGGGGATTCGCTGGGAACTGGGGGAGCTCCCGATCTTTGAATGATACCAGCGGGGAATCCAGTGGCGTGACTCTCGCGCGCTGCGGGACGGAACGGCTAAAGGAAGAAATTCTTTCCCGGGAGGCTAACTTTTGCCCCGCGATCGCGTTTAGGTCTATAAGCATTGTTAGGAGTGCCTTATGCCACGTTCGCATCGACTCGCAAGTTTCTCTTTCCTCGCGCTTTTGGCCATGACGCCGCTCCTTGTTCAGGCTCAGCAGTCACATCCTGACGATAGCTGGATTCCGCGGGGAATGGACGCGCTAGGACACCACGCCAGCTTCCATACGGATTTCACCTTCGACAAGTCAATGCTGGATTTAGCGAACAACTTTGTTGGAGACGAGGAAACGCACCGGGTGGTGGCGAAGCTGCGCGGCATCTCGGTGCATAGCTTCAGCTATCCTGCTCCCGGGCTGTATGACACAAGGACGCTCGACGCGGTGCGGTCGCAGTATCACGACCGCGGTTGGAAGCACCTGGTCACCTCCCAGTCGCATACGGCGGTTGCACATCCATCACACAGCGACGTTTGGATTCGCTTTGAGCATGGCGACGTGGAAGGGATGGTGCTACTGGTGGCCGGGGAGAAGAATCTGAATCTTGTGGCGATAAACGGCGAGCTTAGCCCGCTCGACTTGCTCCATCTGCGCGGGCACTTCGGGATTCCGAAATTTTCGGGCGACGACCTGGTTGAGCAGAACAATTAGTCTTGCTTCGATTGCGCTTCGACATAGCACTTAAATTCCACGAGTATCTGATTTGCGCCGTGAAGCACGGGTGTGTGATGGACATTTCTCCCCTCTGGCTGCTTATTTGAGCCCATTCACAGTATCGAGCTCGCGGGCGGCGATCGCGCGCGGCAGTGGAGCATAGCCCAGCGATTCGCTTTGCTTCTGGCCTGTGGTCAGCATCCAGCGCAGAAATGCCTCGATCGCCGCCTGCTTTTGCGGGTTGCTTCGCTGCGCGGGAACCAGAAGCCAGGTGAAGGTGCTGATGGGATATGCGTATTTCCCAGGTGCATTGAGAATCGAAAGGCGAAAATCGCGATCCTGCGATGCGGTGATTTCGGTCGCGGCAGCGGTTATGCCGGCAAGATCGGCCTTGATGAACTGCCCGGAGGGATTCTTGACGGCCGCGTAGTTCACCTCATGCTGGATGGCATAGATGAGCTCGACGTAACCGATGGCATAGGGAGTCTTACTCACAAATTGAGCTACGCCTTCATTGCCCGCCGCGCCGCTTCCCACTGGCCAGTCGATGTGTGGACCCGATCCGTACTGCGATTTCCATTCCGGACTGGCCAGCGAAAGAAAGCTTGTCCAGACATACGTGGTGCCGCTTCCATCGGAACGATGCGCGACGATAATCTCCGCATCGGGCAGGTGGACGCTGTGGTTCGGCTCGCGAATAAGGGGATCATTCCATCGACGAATGGTTCCCGCGTAGATCCCGGCAAGCGCCTGCGGGGTGAGGTTCAGCGTGCGGCCGCCCAGCGAGGGCAGATTGTAGATGGGGACCACTCCGCCGAGCACAGTGGGAAAGTACAGGATTGAGACGCCGGATGGTGTCGTGTCCTTCGTGAGGGGCATGTCGGAGGCGGCGAAGTCCAATTTATCGGCCTTCAGTTGCTCGATACCCGCCTCGGAACCAATGGCATCATAGGTAATGGCGATGCCGGGCTGCTCTCGCGCAAAGGTCTCCAACCACTTGCGATAGAGCGGCGCGGGAAGGGTTGCGCCGGCGGCATGCAAAGCGGTCTGGATACCCGACGCTGCAGGATGCGGAGACGCAGGACTGGCAAGACCGCTGCGTATTGCGGCCACTAGCCGGACGGTCAGTTGATCGGCAAGATCATCGGTGAAGCTCTCTGTGCGCATGTGGGTAGGCGTCACCAGATATGACCAGAGTGTCCGATTGTCTTTACCCGTGAGTTCGGCGGAGAGATATCCCTGATAATTAGTCGCGCGTGTGCTATTGGAGCGCGGATTTGCAGAGATGGTGCCCGTGGCCCAGACGTTCAATGTCAGGCGCAGAATGGCGTCCGCCGTTGCTGAATCGTTCACAACCTGAAGGTGATTTTTGCCAAGCTGCTGGTCAATTCTGGCTTGTACCGCCGCAACGTGGCTGCTGTCGGGAGAAAACTCGACCTGGATGGCGCGGATGCCGCCGGGGTTTTGGACGGTCTGACCCTGGATCTGAGCGGATCCGCTGTACACGCAGCAGAGTAAAAACAACCCTGCGACGATCCATGCGCTGGTTCGAAGACAAAGAAGCCGACGAAGATGAAGATAGCGCACGGCTGACTGCAACGAAGTCATGGCATTCATTAGACTGCAACAGAATCAAAGCGAATTGTATGAAAATTATGTCGACGGATTATCGCGAACGAAGCGACTCCGGTGGAGCACCAATGCCAGAAGAGCGTCCCCATCTTATAGACGTTCCGCGGAACTTGAAAGGCTACTTTCTCTGCCTGCTGAGGAAGGGTGAGCGGTGGAATGAAGCTGACAACGCCCTGATACCGCAACACCTGGCCTTCCTGCGGCAGCAAATGGAGACGCGGAAATTTGTGGTTACCGGGCCGGTGCTCGACGGACGCGATGACCTAGTGGGGATCAGCCTGATCGAAGCGGCGAGCGAGCAGGAAGCGCTGGATCTGGCGAACGAAGACCCGGCGGTAAAGGCAGGGCGACTGCGCGTGGAGCTTCGCCCTGTGTACCTGCCGTCGCTGGATG
>DATAQX010000413.1:0-4176 GCA_036264455.1 Silvibacterium sp.
TCCGTTCCGCCAGATATTGCTGCCACGTGGCTTCATCTACAGAAAAGGCCGACAGAACCGAGGCCTTCGCTTCAGCCGCATCATAGCCCGCCTTGATGATGGCTTCATCCTTGTTGTAATCCATAGTGGAGAAATCGTGTAACGGCACCGTGAGCAGCAGGTCCGCCTGTTCCATCGAGCGGAGTTGATTGGCCGCAATCATCACGGAGATCGATCGACCCAGCACCCCAAAGCTGGAGAGGGTTGCCTCCGGACTTAGTGGAGCGGTCTCCAGGTGGACACCGAGCACCACGTCCGCTCCCATATCTTTTGCAGCGCCGATCGGAAGATTGTCCAGCAGTCCACCATCGACAAAGAGATGGTCATCCGATCGAACAGGAGTGAAGAGCCCGGGCAGAGACATGGTGGCTCTGAGGGCCAGGGAGAGGGAGCCATCGTGGAAAACATATGCTTTGCCTGAGACCAGGTCGGTTGCTACACAAGCGAAGGGAATGGGAAGGTCATTGAAACTGTGAATTTCCGAATAGGGAAGGGCAACGTTGTCAAGAATCATAGAGACCTGCTGCCCAGAATTGAAGCCGGATGGAAGCTGTAATCCCTTGCGCAGGCCAAATTGCAGTGAAGCGGGAATATCACGAGCGTCTTCCTTGCGCCGAAAGGTAAGGTTGTTAAATGGCGTCTGGCCCCTCAAGACTTCGTCCCAGTCGATTGTCTCGACGACGTCCTTGACCTCGGCGGGTGATCTTCCGGTGGCGTATACGCCTCCAACCAGCCCCCCCATGCTGGTACCGGCAACATAGCTGACGGGAATGTGATGTTCCTCCAACCATGTGATCACACCGATGTGAGCCAGACCCAGCGCACCTCCGCCTTCGAGAACCAGTCCGAGCTTGGGGTGTTTTGTTGCAGGGGGTGTGAATGTATTCTGCGGATTGGCGTAACCGGTGGCCAGCAGGATGCCAGCGAGCAAGAAGCATTGAATCGATCGAGCATTCATGAGTGAGCTCCTCAGCACTTGCCGGTGTGAGCGATTCACCCAACCAGTCGAACGTCAACCCGTGCGACGACCGACGACACCGCACCACTGCTCACTGCCCGACGTTCAAGAATACTACTGGAATATTTTTTACCGGTCACTATTTACGGCAGCCCGCCGTCGCGGGGTCCTGCGACGATACCTGCTGAAAGGCTTGCTCTCTACCCGGTAAGAGGTGACCTGGATGAAATGACATAGAACTTATTCAGACCCACCCGCCATCGATCACATAGCTTTGACTTGTGATGGCACTGCTGTCGTCCGCAGCCAGAAAGAGGACGAGTCGAGCCACTTCTTCGGGCACGATCATTCGCTTCAGGGCTTGATTGCTGAGAATTTCTGCCTTGTACTCATCCGTAAACCACAATTGCCTCTGGCGTTCTGTCTCGATGGCTCCAGGCAGGACGGCGTTTACGCGAATGTTGTCCGGTCCCAGCTCATGGGCCAAAGTCCGCGTGAGTCCGACGATCGCAGCCTTGGCCGCAATATATACGGGTAATCCCGTGCCGGGGATGATCCAGCTGATGGAGCTCATATTGATGATTGAGCCTCGACCCGCTTTCTTCATCACCGGGATCACAGCCTGACTGGCGAAGAATTGCTGTTTGAGATTGATCGCCATCGACCGATCCCAATAATCAGGTGTTACGTCTTCGATGGAATGACGTGCATCATTTCCCGCGTTGTTGACGAGCACGTCTACGGTTTTGAATTCGGCGATGATCTTCTTCAGGCAATCGGCGAGAGCGCTCATGTCGGTCAGATCACAGTGCAGATATAAAGGCGGCACATGGCCATCGGCGCTGATCTTCTGCACTAGTTGCAAGGCCGCGTCGTCCTGAATATCTAAAAACGCTACTCTTGCGCCCTGTCTGGCGAAGTGCTCTACGATTTTCTCGCCGATTCCGGAGGCCCCGCCCGTTATGGCGACTACGCGATCGCGCAAGCTGGGATAAGAGGCAAAGGCCGTGGGCTTTTCTGTGTTTGTCTGACTGCCTTCGTTCATCTTCGTCCGGGACCTCGTCACAAGAAAGATACTTTGTAACTGAGTGGCGTTGAACAAGAAATACTCACTCAACAGAAGATGGAACGACCCGTTGGGTTTGACGACCCAGGCCTTCGATGCCGAGGTTGATGGTGTTGCCGGGCCGCAGATAGACCGGCGGCTTCTGGCCAAGACCTACGCCTGGAGGAGTGCCGGTGGAGATAATGTCTCCAGGCTGGAGGCTCATGAAGCGGCTGAGATAGCTGACAAGGTAAGCAACGCCGAAGATCATGGTGCGCGTGTTGCCGCTCTGATAGCGATGGCCGTCCACTTCGAGCCACAGGTCGAGGTTTTGAGGATCGGGCACTTCATCGGGCGTAACCAGCCATGGACCGATGGGCCCGAATGTATCGGCGCTCTTCCCCTTTACCCACTGGCCGGTGCCCTCAAGCTGAAAGGCACGCTCGGAAAGATCGTTGATGACGCAATATCCAGCGACGTGGGCCAGCGCATCTTCCTGCGTTACGTACTTCGCTTCCTTTCCGATTACAACTCCCAGTTCTACCTCCCAGTCAGATTTTGTCGATCCGCGAGGAATGATGACGTCGTCGTTGGGACCGCTGATGGCCGATGTTGCTTTCATGAATACGATTGGCTCCGCAGGTACCGTCATCCCCGATTCGGCAGCGTGATCGGAGTAATTCAAGCCGATGCAGAGGAACTTCCCTACCCCGCCGACGCAGGGTCCGATGCGGGGATTGCCGGAGACGACTGGGAGGGTGGAGGGATCGAACTGGCGGAGGCGGTCGAGTGACTGAGGCAATAAGAATTTTCCGGAGAGATCGGGGATTACTTCGGAAAGATCTCGAATCGTGCCATTAGCATCGACCATGCCGGGGCGCTCCTGTCCGGGGGCGCCGTAACGAAGTAGTTTCATGATTATTTCCAGCCTGGTTCCGGGCAACCTTGAAAATTATTGCCGTCAAGCAAGTGATCGTAGATGAGCAAGGGCGGCATAGATCCGCCCTTACACTTTATGGCTCGCGACCGGAGCGGCGCTTATTTCGCAGCCGGCTTTTCAAGGTGCCCGCCGAATTCAAAGCGCATTGCGGACAGAAGCTTGTTGGCATAGTCAGCTTCGCCACGCGAGCTGAATCGTTCGTACAACGCGGCCGTAAGAACGGGCGACGGGACCGCCTCATCGATGCTGGCCTTGATTGTCCAGCGCCCTTCGCCGGAATCGGAAACGCGCCCGGAGAATTTCGAAAGCTGGGGATCCTGCGTTAACGCGGACGCGGTCAGATCCAACAACCAGGAGGCAATCACACTGCCGCGCCGCCATACCTCGGTTACGTCGGTCAGGTTGAAGTCGTACTGGTAGTGTTCGGGGTCGCGCAACGGTGTTGTTTCAGCGTCGATCTCATGGGTATGCTTGCCGACGTTGGCGGAGCGGAGGATACCAAGGCCTTCGGCGTAAGCGGCCATAATGCCATATTCAATGCCGTTGTGGACCATCTTGACGAAGTGACCGCCGCCGCTGGGCCCGCAATGCAAATAACCCTGCTCGGCTGTTCCACCGAGCTTTTCACGTCCCGGTGTGCGAGGTATGTCGCCCACACCCGGGGCAATGGTTTTGAAAATTGGGTCGAGATGCTGCACTGCTTCGTTCGAGCCCCCGATCATCATGCAGTAACCTCGTTCGAGGCCCCATACGCCGCCGCTTGTTCCTACATCGACGTAGTGAATACCCTTCTCGGCAAGCTGCTTCGCGCGACGGATATCGTCAATGTAGTAGGAGTTACCACCGTCGATCAGGATATCTCCCGGGTCGAGATGCGGCGCAATTTCGGCGATGGTCGAGTCCACGACTGCGGCTGGAATCATCAGCCAGATAGCGCGGGGCTTGTCCAGTTTCTTTACCAGGTCCGGCAACGCGGACGACCCCACCGCCTTGTCTTTGACCAACTCTTCTACAGTTTGCGGCGACCTGTCGAAAACCACACAATCATGGCCCCCACGAATGAGCCTCTTGACCATGTTGGCTCCCATACGTCCAAGACCCACCATTCCGAGTTGCATAGATCATCCCTCTTTCAGAAGAATTTGACAGACCGCTTCGGGCAGTTCACTTCTCTCAAGATGCAAGCTCCAGCGC
>DATAQX010000415.1:0-14037 GCA_036264455.1 Silvibacterium sp.
CTCGAAGGCGCGTTCGGTGCCGGAGTTTCTCCGCCTGCGCTTTGACGAAAAGACGCGCGCCTACAACGCCTGCTCCTTCGCGGTGATGACCGTCTTTTCGTCCGGCATCTCCATGTATGCTATGGCGAGGCTTATCCAGACGCTGCATATTTTCGATTCGCTCTTCATCCATCTCAACATGCCAGTTGGCTGGATCTTCCACTTCGCCATCATCATCTCCGCCCTCATCGTGCTCGGCTACATCTTTCTCGGCGGCCTGACCAGTGCAATTTACAACGAAGTGCTGCAGTTCTTCCTCATTGTCGCGGGCTTCCTCCCGCTGGTCTGGATAGGCCTCAGAAATGTGGGCGGATGGAGTGGCCTCCAGGCCTCCCTGCCCAGCGCGTATACACGCTCCTGGCATGGCATGACAAACCCGCAAACCAATCCTCTGGGCGTGGAGTGGTTCGGACTCACCATGGGCCTTGCCTTCGTGCTCTCTTTTGGCTACTGGTGTACGGATTTCCTCGTCATCCAGACAGCCATGGCGTCGGACTCAGAAGAGTCGGCCCGCCGGGTTCCGCTCATTGCAGCGGTTCCGAAAATGTTCTTTCCGTTCCTCGTGATCCTGCCTGGCCTGATCGCAATTGCCACTCCGGCGATCACACAACACGCCATGGCGCACGCGCCCGTGGTAGGCAAATCGCCCAGCGCACTCGTAGCCGCCGACCTCAATAATTCAGCAACGATGGGAAGAGGCCTGATCCCGCCAAAGGTCAATCCAGTCACCGGAAGGGTCATGACGGATGAGAAGGGCAATGTGGTGCTTGACTTCGATCTCGCCATTCCCAACATGCTCTTGTTTTACTTCCCGACCGGCATTCTCGGCCTTGGACTCACGGCGCTCATGGCGAGTTTCATGTCCGGCATGGCTGGAAATGTGACCGCCTTCAATACCGTCTGGACCTACGACCTCTATCAGTCCTACATCTACAGAAATGGGCGCGATTCGCACTATCTAAAGATGGGGAGGGTGGCCACGGTCGGGGGCATCATGCTTTCGATTGGAGCAGCCTACCTTGCAACGTCGTTCAACAACATCATGGACACGTTGCAGCTCGTTTTTTCCTTCGTCAACGCGCCCTTGTTCGCAACCTTTTTACTCGGCATGTTCTGGAAGCGCACGACGGGGCACGGGGCATTTACAGGGCTGGTGAGCGGCACCCTGGCGGCAATCCTGCATCACGGGCTTACACTGCCGGCTGGTTCGCCCACCGGTATCCACGGCGGCTGGATCGCCGTGGTGCATACGTACCCCAGCCAGATGGCGCAGAACTTCTGGACCGCAATCTGGGCCTTCTGGGTGAACTTCTTTATCACCGTCATCATCAGTCTTATGACCAAGCCCCGGCCTGAGCCGGAACTCGTCGGCCTGGTCTACTCGCTTACGCCCAAGCCGGAAGAGCACCATATGGCATGGTATGCGCGGCCCAAGGTGATCGCCGTCGGCTTGATTGCCATGCTCATTACACTCAACCTGATCTTCAGATAGCCGAGAGGAGACAAGGGGAATGAATCTCGATCTTCGCGTTCCAATGGGAGCGTTGTTCACCATCGTCGGCGGCATCCTGAGCATTTTTGGATTCTTCACTCGCGGGAGCGTGATCTATGAGCGCTCCGGCGGCATGAACATCAACCTGATATGGGGCGTTGTCATGCTGGCCTTTGGGATCACGATGTACACACTCGGCCGCAGGGCAGACAAGCGGCCTCGTTCGCAGCCGGTCGAGGGCACGACGCGGCCTCTGGGGCACGGGCACGGCGGACACTGAACGGTGCTTGTACTACGGCTTTTTCTCTTTTGACGCTTTGATCGGCGGCGTCCGGATGGAGTTGATCCTGGTCAGGAATCTGACCACCGTCTCAAGCTCGCGCTGCGGATACGCAGCCAGAAACCTGCCGAGCTGGTCATTGATTGCCCCATAGTATTCGCCCACCCTCGCCATCTTCGCCGTATTCAGGTGGACCAGCACGCTGCGCCGGTCATCGGGATTCCGCTCCCTGCGTGCATAACCCGCCTTTTCCAGCCGGTCGAGCATGACCGTCACGCCGCCCGTCGTGAGACCGGTGCACTCCGCCAGCCGGCCCGGAGTCATCGGGCCGAGCAGCTCCAGCAGATGCAGACTCTGCATATCGGTCGGATGCAGCCCAAGCTGATCAGCAACCCGTTGGTTGTAAAGGATGACTCCGGCAATGAAATGCCGGAGCTGATGAACGAGCGTGGCGGCGGTGGCGGCGGATTTTGCTGAGTTTGACTGGCGCGGCATCGAGTCTTATTCTATATTTATCTTATTGAATAAGATACTTTGTAAGGGAGGCACACCAATGCAGAAGGCCTACAGGGGAATGGGCATGGAAGGCTCCATTGCGCGCTGGTACGACCGGACAACGCGCAGGGATATGCCGGAGTTTCAGCGGCAGGCAAAGCAATTCGACGAAATGCTGCCCAATGGAGGCGATATTCTTGAGGTCGCTCCCGGGCCCGGCTTTCTCTCGATAGAACTGGCAAAATACGGGCGGCATCGCATCACCGGGCTCGATATCAGTCAAACCTTTGTCGAAATCGCCCGCGGGAACGCCGAGGCGGCGCGGGTCAAGGTCGATTTCCGGCTGGGGAACGCCTCGAAAATGCCCCTCGCCGATTCCAGCTTTGACTTCGTCGTTTGCCGCGCCGCATTCAAGAATTTCTCCGAGCCTGTACGCGCCATTGCGGAAATGCATCGCGTTCTCCGGCCCGGTGGTAAGGGCGTCATTATCGATCTGCGGCGCGAGGCATCGATGTCCATGATTTCCTCCTACGTCGACAGGATGGGCGTTAACGTCTGGAACGGCCTCTTTATGAAACTCGTTTTCCGCTTCTTGCTGATTCGCCGCGCCTACACGATCCCCCAGTTCAGGGACATGCTGGCCCGGGTGCCATTCAGCCGGACGTGGATTGAAGCCAACGAGGTCGGACTCGAAGCATGGTTTGAAAAGTAGAGTGACGCCGGCAATTTATTTTCGTTGCTTCCGAGATGCTTCAGGAAAGGTTATTGGCCGAATGTGAAAGGCCCGCTGCCAGATTTGGCCAAGCGGGCCTTGATCACCGGTGAGCTGTGGAGTTTGACCTGAGGCGCCCTCGCTTTCAGTGGGCCTCGGCGACGGAGTTTGCGGTTCGCCAGGACTAGAGCCAAGGGCGCTCTAAGCCTCAGTCACCTCACGTAGGAACCTGCGACTACTACCTTCAGAACTTTTCATAGACTGGATCATCCTCCTTTCCCGTGTTCCTGCAGGCTAAGGCCAAGGCGCCAGCGAGGTCAAGAGGTAGCCGTTGTTGACTGGAGACAGCTTGTTGCTTAGTGTGGCTTGGTCCACGATTTAAGCTCGATGATTCGAGTTTGATCCTGACCTGCCCCCAGCGGTGGCCGGGACTTCTCGTTTGTTGAAAGACTCTCAGTAACGGTGGGGTGACGAAATCAAGGAACATACAACGGCAGCTTTGCCGGGGCAGATGCACTCGCTCGGCGTGTTGTGCGGAATTGCGGCAGGCGCATGGCTGGGTGCGGCGGAGGCTCCGACCAAGCTGGTTACGGCGGGGCTGTCTCCTTACACGATTTCGCTCTGCATGGTGGCTGGCGTCTTTGTGGCGCGATGGACATTTCCCACGCTGTTGCGCGGCACGGATTACGTTTTCGAAGACCTCTTCAGCAAGCCTCACCTCATTGTGTGGGCGATTCTCGCTGGCGCGCTGTGGGCGGTCGCAAACACGCTGACAGTCTTTGCCATTCGCGACGTCGGGCTCTCGATCGCCTTTCCATTGTGGAATACGAACTCCTTAATTGGCATTCTTTGGGGAGTCTTCCTTTTCAAGGAACTCAGAGGCGCATCGGCGCAGAACTGGGGAAAGGTCATCCTGGGTTCGGTGGCGATCGTGGTTGCCGCAACCATGCTCGGCTTCAGCACGATCCAGTCGGCCAGCGTGAACTCGAAGCATGCTGTAGCCGGCGTTGCGGCGGCGCTGGGAGCCAGCCTGATGTGGGGCACGATGTATGTGCCTTACCGCAAGGCGTACCTGAGTGGCATGAATCCCTTGTCTTTTGTCACAGCATTCACCGTCGGTGAATTGGGAACCGTCTTTGTACTCGCCATTGGGCTTTCGGGCAGTCTCCACTCTCTGGTTGCGCAGATATCCGCTGCACGCCATTTTGTTTTCTGGCTGTTTCTCGGAGGGTTCTGCTGGGTTGTCGGCGACCTCTTTCAGCAATACGCCACCAAGTACCTTGGGATTGGCCGCGGCATCCCGCTTTCGAACACAAACCAGCTATGGGGACTCGCCTGGGGTGCTTTGGTCTTTGGCGAGCTGGCCGGGGTGAATCGGACGCACCGGCTCATCGTGATCGCGGGGTCAATCATTATGATTCTCGGGGCTCTCGCCATCAGCACAGCGGTGGCATCCTCCGAAGAGCACAAGTCAACGAATGAAGCGCTTTTACGCGAGTGCAATCGCTATAACTTGAACTACAACCGGGCTCTCATGGCGCAGGCGGGCATTGAAGATGAAAAACAAGCCGCAAGCCGAAGGCACTGGTGGGATTATCTGATCGTTATTCTGGCAATTGGCCTGTTCGTCTGGTTCGCGACGTCGGCCAGCGTGCCTCCGCTGGCAATGAATATGAACTGGGTCGCGGCGTTATGCCTGGTTCTCGCACTCCTGCTGTTCGGAGCCGGATGGGCCTTGTGGAAGCGAACGAGATTCTTCTAGGCACAAACGAAGAGCTTGCTACCAGGCAATCCGGCCGGGGAAGAACTCGGCAAACAAATCGTCGTAGTACGGCTTGATCGCCGGAATGTCCGGCTTTGCTAGTCCCTTGGAATAGAGATCGTAGGGATTGAACTTCAGCACCCAGTTCGCGAACATTTCCTGATCATGCGTCGACATCAGGTGGGCGTAAGCTCCATGACGATGCGCAGCATAAAAGGAGTGATAACGCAGCATGTAGAGAGCTTCTTCCGGTAGATAGGGCTTCATCACATGCGCGATGTAGGCGTCGTGCCCCCAGGACATATGTACCTTGTCGAGGCCGCAGCCTGGTTCGTAAATGCCATAAAGGGTCTGATATTCCGGCACTTTCATGTCGGGATTGTTGGCAAAATACTCCGGAAAGACGACCTTGTCGGAGTAAGCACAGCCCACAGGAAAGGTGTCGCCTACTACTGCCCATTGCGGCTCTCCATAGAGGCACAGAACCTTGCCCAGGTCATGTACAAAAGCTGCCGCGACCATCCATCGCGGGTGCCCATCCTTGCGGACTGCCTCAGAGGTCTGAAGAAGATGCTCAATCTGCGTGAGGTCAGTATCGGGATCGCTGTCATCGACGAGCGTGTTCAGGAACTCTG
Organism: Silvibacterium sp.; assembly: GCA_036264455.1. Lineage (GTDB taxonomy): Bacteria > Acidobacteriota > Terriglobia > Terriglobales > Acidobacteriaceae > Silvibacterium. The sequence continues at coordinate 5,416 of DATAQX010000415.1, forward strand.
CTGCTTCCCAGATCGTCTTCTCACCCTTCTGCAGGGTCAGATATTCCGCTTCCTTGCTGAGAACAAACTCCAGCGTCTGCCGCTCATGGTTGATCCTGTAGAACTCGGCGACAGTTGGCACTACCTTCGCATCGTAATTGCGAAACTCCGACTCGCTTTTGCCTTCTTTGTAGCGTCCACTTACGAAGTCGTCCCACTGCTCTTCGATGTGAGCGGCCTGCGCGATTTCAACCGGGCTGAGCGTGGTGTTCATGGTGACTCCTCTTGGGATAGACGAGCTTCTTCGGGTTCGGCCTTATCGATAACTTTAACCCCCGTCTCCTGCATAAGCAACCGGTCTTCGGCCTGATCATTCTGGACGTGATGTAGAGTGATATTTGTCCGCTGAGACACGGCGTCGGAACCGTTCAACTCGTTTTTTGAGAGGTTGTTGTGCTTAAGGCAATTCTGACCGACACGCAGTTTTGGATTCCCGTAGTTGTCCTGGCGCTCGGAATAGCGTTGTTAACCTATCTGCACTAATCGGGGCTGATCGCGCCGAAACTGTCAAGGACGGCGGGGCTTTTCGTTTCGAGTATCGCCACCGAAGACTACCAGGAATGCCAATAGCTGTCGCGCTGCATGAGGGTGACGTGGACGCCGAAGAGTTCACGGAGCTTTTCAGCGGTGATCAGTTCTTCCCTTGGCCCGTCAGCAACAATACGCCCGGAGCGCATCATGATGACGCGGGTGATCTCCGGTAGGATATCGGCGAGATGATGCGTCACCATGACGATTCCGGTTCCTTGCTGCGCAACAAGGCGGAGTGCCTCGCGGAGCTCGCGCTGGGCAGCGAGATCGAGAGCGTTCGAGGGCTCGTCGAGCAGAAGCATGCCGGGCTGGTGGACCAGGGCCCGCGCGATCATGATACGGCGCTGCTCGCCAGCGGACATCTGACCAACGAGTTTTTCTTCGAGATGCGTGGCCTGCATGCGCTCGAGCGCTGAGTGAGCGCGGGTATGCATCTCCGGTGTGACATGCAGGTTGGGCCAGAGAGTTGAGGCAGAGAAGAATCCGGCTACGACAGCATCGATGCCGCGAGTGACACCTGTTCGTTCGCCGGGCAAATTCGCTTCGACCACACCGAGGTGCTGGCGAAGCTGCGAGACGTCCCAGCGGGCGCGGCCAAGCAGACGAATGCTCATTTCCGGATCGACGATGGGATAGCACTCGCAGGTAATAGTCTTGATCAGCGTGGATTTTCCGCAGCCATTAGGGCCGAGAATGGCGACATGCTCTCCGGTTGCAATGCGGAGGTTGATGTCGCGGAGCACGACGGCTTCGCCGCGGGCTACGTTGACGTGCTGCATGTTGAGGAATTCTTCTTCGGGCTGGGTGGCGTCAGGCAAGCGGGTCATCTCCTCTCTTGATAAAGTAAAAATTCACATGATTCAAACTTCACTACTTCCTGAGGATGCACTTCCGCGCGGTTTTCGTTTTGCTGCCGTTAAGGCTGGACTGAAACCCAGCGGCAATCTCGACTTTGCCGTAGCTGTTTCGGATGAACCGGCCAGCGCCGCTGCCATGTTTACTGGAAACCGTGTCAAGGCTGCTCCGCTGACCGTGGGCAGCAGACATCTGACGAGGAGCGGAGGGCGTGTCCGCGTAGTCGCTGTAAACGCGGGCAATGCCAACTGCGCTACAGGTGAGATTGGCATCGCCGCTTGCGAACAGGTTTGCGCCGCAGCGGCGAAGATCTTTGGGGTAAAGGGACACGAGGTCTTTCCTTCTTCAACTGGGATCATCGGCGTTCCGCTGCCCGCGGAAAAACTGGTGCAGGCGCTCCCGGAAGCGGAGCGGTCGCTGGCTGCGGACGCGGAGCATTTCTCGAACTTCGCGCGCGCCATTATGACCACCGATAAGCGGCCTAAGGTTGCGCATGCGTGGGTAGATGTGGGCGCAAAGCAAGTCCGCATCGCTGGCGTATGCAAGGGCGCGGGGATGATTCATCCTCAGCTTGTGCCGCACGCCACGATGTTGGTCTATCTTTTCACCGATGCGGTGATTGCGCCCGCCGATCTGGACACGCTGTTGCGCGGCGCGGTCGAACAGAGTTTCAATCGCATTTCGATCGATGGCGATACCTCGACGAACGATACTGTGCTTCTGCTTGCCTCGGGCGCCAGCGGTGCGGCTGTTGATGCGCGCCATCCTGCATTCAGAACCGCGCTCGAAGATGTGTGCACATCGCTGGCAAAGCAGATTGTGGACGACGGCGAGGGCGTGACGCACGTGGTCGAACTGCAGATTGAAAGCGCGGCAAGCGAAGCCGATGCACTCAAGGTCGCAAAGGCTATCGCGCATTCTCCGCTGGTGAAGACGGCCTGGGCGGGGTGCGATCCAAACTGGGGACGACTGATGGCGGCTGCCGGCTATTCAGGCGCGAAGATCGATCCGGATCGCATCGCGATCTGGCTGGGCGATCAGCAGATCTGCGTGAATGGAGGACGCGTAGCCGATTTCGACGAACAGCAGGCGCACGCCTATCTGAAGAACCGTAATTTCACGGTCCGGATCGGGTTGGGAGTGGGGGATGGCAAGTGCCGGTTCTGGACGACAGATTTGACGGCCGAGTACGTCCGCATAAACGCAGATTATTCGACCTGAATCGGAACACGATGATGCAGCGGTAAGAGTGCAGAGTGCTAGGGGCCGCGTCAATGCTGTGCTTCTTGCCATCAAAGCCCGGAAATGCACAGGCTTATTCACAAATCTGTTGAAAATTGAAGCCAATAATGCCTTGCACGCATAGAGAGTTTTGTGAGAATCTGTTGCCGTTTCTTCGGCGTGTGACGACGGCAAAGATACCGCGATTCGAGCTTCATGCTGCGATACAATCGCCTCAATCGATCCGGGCAGATCGACAGTATTGCAAACTGAAAGACTGGCAAATCGAAGGAACGAAAACAGCACATGCCAACCAGGATGAATGGGCCCGCCGCAGCTGCGGCCGTGGCCGGCAAGAACGGCTACTCGCTGATAAGTGACGAAAAATTCAGACAGCTTTACGCTCTGTTGCTCAAGTACAGCCTGCTTGGGGAGCGCTTTAACTCCGCACTCGCCGATAGCGCTGAAGGAGTACAGAGGCAGGCTGCCGCAGCCGTCGGCATTGCTCTCGATCTCGAACTCGAAGACACGGTCGTGCTGACTCCAGGCAGCTTTGTGGCGAATTTTGTGAAGGGTGTGCCGGTACGAGCCATGTGGAACCATCAGCATGCGAACGGGGCATCGGGTGGAACAGCCTTTAGTTACCCTGCGGCGAACGTGCTGACGCCGGATTCTTCGACCGTGAGCGCTCAGGTCGGCCTGGCAACAGGCGCGGCGCTGGCCAATAAACTTGCGAGGAATCGCAAAGTCGCGGTGGTATTTGTCGAAGACAATACGGCAGCGCTGAAAGGGTGCAAGGAGGCACTGGAACTCGCCGCCGCTCACAAGCTGCCCATTCTTTACGTCATAGGAAAAGCTCCAGAGGTGAAGCATGAGGACGATCTCAAGGAGATTGGCGAATTGTTTCCGGCGATCGTGGTAGATACTCACGATGTGGTTGCCGTTTATCGCGTGGCGCATGAATCGATTGCTCGAGTGCGAGGCGGCGGGGGACCTGCATTGATTGCGTGCATGCCTTATTCATTAAATGGCGCGCCGCTAAGTGCCGTCGCCAGCATGGAGCGTTATCTGACCCGGAAGGAGCTGTTCAGCGACAGATGGAAACGTGAAGTGATTGCTGAGTTCAATAGGGAGATGGATGCGGCTTGTCTTCCGGAACTGATTATCTGAGGCCTCCCTTACTCTCATTGCCCTTAATGGGGTGTAGCAGATAACTTTTTCTTAAGGAAAATGCAATTAAATGCCATCGTCTCTGGTATACATCCATCGAGGAAATGCTTTAGCCTGAGCTTACTGTTTCTCATGCGATCCATGACCGAGTTGCAATCCGGATTTGATACCCCCGCTTGTAGAGGTGTGAGTGAAAATTGTCCCGTCGATGTTTCTGCTGCTGGCGCTGAGCGCGGGCTGGCAGAGTGCCGTTGCGCAATCCAGTAGTGAGGTCCAGACCGGACAGATAGCCACGGCGACGGAAGCAGGTGGGGAAGCCGGACCTGAACAGCAGCCGCTGCCTCCCACCTATCGGCCGGACTCACCCATCGTTTACACCAGTTCCCTGGGCTCGACCTACGTGCCGATGGACAGCTGGATATATCCGGCGCTCACCCGATTGCATGGGCTTGGCTATCTCGATACGGCGTATTTAGGGCTGCGTCCGTGGACGCGGTTGAGCATTGCTCATATGCTGCAGCTGTCGGCAGACCGCATCGACGCCAACAACGACGACGAGGCCCGCGAAATCTACCTTGCGCTGCAGAAAGAGCTGGCTCCCGATCTGGAAGCGGCCAGCCTCGGACGCGTGGGCCGCGGGGAATTTGAAAGCTTGTACACCCAGATGCGCGGCATCATCGGAACACCTCTCCGAGACAGCTTTCATCTGGGACAGACCATCATCAATGACTACGGCCGGCCCTATGAGGAGGGCTTCAACAACTACACAGGCTTCAATGTCCGTGCGGAGGCGGGGCGGTTTTCACTGTACTTCCGGGGCGAGTATCAGCACGCGCCAGCCGCAACCGGCTATTCGCCAGCGCTAGCTCAGTATCTTTCCGAGCAGGTCGATCTCATTCCCATTGCCACGAATCCGGTGCAGGATACGATTCCGCAAGGGCCGATTTCCGCAAAGAACGACTTTCGAGTTCTGCAGGCCCTGTTGTCGTATCACATTCTTGGACATGAGATTTCTTTCGGCAAGAATGATCACTGGTGGAGCCCCAGCGAGGGTGGGAGCATGTCCTGGAGCACGAACGCAGAAAATACTTACGCGTTCGAGATCAATCGCGTGGAACCTTTACGTATTCCCGGTCTCTCGCGGTTGATCGGTCCCATCCGTTATGACTTTTTCGTCGGCGCCTTGCCGGGTCACACCTATCCGATCGATCCGTGGGTACATGCCGAGAAGATCAGCTTTAAGCCGACGCGCAATCTGGAGTTTGGCTTCGAACGCACAGTCATCTGGGGCGGTAAAGGCCACGTCCCGATTACGGTTCATAGCTTTCTGAAGAGCTTCTTCAGCTTCCAGAATGTATCGGCGGAGGAGAAGTTTTCCCGCAATGATCCCGGGGCTCGTTTTGGCGCCTTCGATTTCAACTATCGGTTGCCCTTCGTGCGAAACTGGCTCCTGCTCTATACGGACTCTGGGGTTCATGACGACTTAAGCCCTGTCAGTGCACCGCGGCGCTCGGCTGTTAATCCCGGAATTTATCTCTCGCATTTCCCGGGGCTGACTCATCTGGATATGCGCGTCGAAGGCGTATCGACTGATCCGGTCAGCGACTCGCAGGCCAATGGGAATTTCCTCTGGTGGGAAACAATTCAGAGACAGGGCACTACGCTCAATGGGTCGTTATTCAACACCTGGATGGGACGAGACGGGAAAGGTGGGCAGGCATGGCTGACATACCATCTCTCTCCAAACGAGGATATCCAGTTTAATTACCGCAATGCCAAGGCGGATCAGAAGTTTATTCCAGGTGGCACAACGCAGAATGTCTATGGAGGAGAGGTTACAAAGCGGTTTCTGAAGGATAAGGACCTCGAGGTTAAAGGTTGGTTCCAATATGAACGGTGGAAGGCTCCGATCTATAAGCCGGGCCTGCAAACCGACACGGTCTTAGCCGTGCAGATCAAGTGGTATCCGAAGAAAGCGAAGATTTTCTAAGGCTGAACAACCAACCCTGATCCGGCGATCCGCCGGCGCAGATCGCCGCCCGACATTTGCGCAGGCTGGCCGAGACCGAGAAGGCCCAGCAAAGTGGGCGAGATGTCGCGCAGTGAACCGTTCGGGCGCAGGCTATAGTTGTTTGCATCTTCGTTGACCAGGATGAACGGCACCGGATTCGTTGTGTGCGCGGTGTGCGGGCCGCCCGAGACAGGATCAACCATCATCTCAGCATTGCCGTGATCGGCAGTGATCAACAACGAGCCGCCATACTGGCGAATTGCCTGATAAATACGGCCAAGACAGGCGTCAACCGTTTCTACTCCTTTGATCGTGGGCGCAAGCCGGCCTGAATGGCCAACCATGTCGGCGTTGGCGAAGTTAACGACGAGCAGATCAAAGGCCGTGTCCTCGATGGCCTTCACTACAGCGTCTGCAATTCCGGCGGCAGACATTTCCGGCGCGAGATCATAAGTTGCAACTTTTTGCGAAGGGATGAGAATACGATCTTCACCGGGAAATGGTGTTTCAATGCCGCCATTGAAGAAGTAGGTGACGTGAGCGTACTTCTCCGTCTCCGCGATGCGAAGATTGCGGAGATTGGCCTGCGCGAGCAGGTTGGCGAGCAGGTTCTCCATCGACTCCGGCAGAACGACCATCGGCAGCGTAAACAGCTTGTCGTACTGTGTCATGCAGACGTAGTGCAGATTCTTCGGAAGGTCGCTGCGTGGAATGATGTTGTCGAGATCTTCGGCGCCGGGAAGATCGAGGCCTTCGTTTTTGGTCAGACCGCTGTTGCGGGCCAGCACGCGGGTGATCTGCCGGGCGCGGTCGGCGCGGTAGTTAAACATGATGCAGACGTCGTCGTCGCGGATAACTCCGCGAGGATGGCCATGCTCATCTGTAACAACGAACGGCACAATAAATTCGTCGGTGATGTCGTTGTTGTAGGACTCTTTCACGCGAGCAATGGGATCGGAGTAAGCACCGCCCTGGGCGCGACCTTTGACCATGGCTTCAAACGCAAGCTTTTCACGCTCCCACCGGCGGTCGCGATCCATAGCGTAATAGCGGCCGGAAACCGAAGCGATTTTCCCGATCTGGTATTCGCGCATCTTCTGCTCGAGTTGCGCGAGGTAGCCAGCGCCGGAGGTGGGAAGCGTGTCGCGGCCATCCATAAATGCATGTACGAAGACACGTTCAAGGCCTTGCTGCTTCGCGGCTTTGAGCAGGGCGTAGAGATGATTCTGATGGGAGTGCACGCCACCGTCTGAGAGCAACCCGAAGAGGTGCAGCTGGCGTCCGCCTTCGCGTGCGCGCTGCAGTGCATCGACGATGGTGGGGTGGGTGAAGAATTCACCGCTCGCAATCATTGCGTCGATGCGCGTGATGTCCATGCGGACAACGCGGCCAGCGCCAATGTTAAGATGGCCCACTTCGCTGTTGCCCATCTGCCCGTCAGGCAGGCCGACGAAGTGGTCTGCGGCATGAAGCAGCGTGCTGGGAAATTCGGCGAGCAGTTTGTCATAGGTTGGCTTGCGAGCCAGCGCAATGGCGTTATTTTCAACCTGCGGACTGTAGCCCCATCCGTCGAGGATAGTAAGAACGATGGGTCGGGTGTGAATTGGCACATTTGCTCCGTGAAGGGAACGGGCCGGATGCATGACCCGGCCCATTGAGGCTTAGTGAGGCTGCGGCGTAGTTGTGCTTGGCGGCGGGCTGGCTGGTTTTGCTGCTGGTGCTGCATCAGGCGTGGCTGCCGGAGGCGTATTGAGTGACGGTGCTGGCTTCGGTGCGTGCTCCAACTGATACTGTTTCGCAGCGGCCTCGATTTCAGGACGATGGCTCTGGATGACGTCCTGGGCAGTCTTGCGCGCCAACTGTATCCCGATTTGCTGCGATTGCTGCAGAATGTCTGGCATGGCCTGAATCAGATGCTTGCCGGCGGGCGTCTTGTAGAATGCGATGATGCTGTCGGCATCTTCAGTGGAAATGTGCTGCTTATAGACGGCGATGATCGGTGTTTCCATATCGATCTTCTGAAGCGACTGCTCGAGCTCGGTGACCACATCCTGCGGCAGGAAGGGCATACTGGAGTGGATATAGTTCATCATGCCGTGCTGCAACTGGGTCTTCATGTCGACGGCGCCGGTCACTTCCAGCATTTGCTTAGCCTGTGCATCGGTAATCGGATTGGCCGGCGCTGTTGATGCAGCTTTTGGAGCCGCTGGCGCTGTCGAAGGAGCCGGGGCAGTAGTCGTGGAAGATGAGTTGGTAGATGGCTTCTGCTGGGCTATAGCGGTGCCAGCCAGAAGAAAACAAGTGAGGGCAAGAGTAGCGTTGCGCATAAATGCTCCGATGAAGAAGGTGAAGGCGCGCCACATCCTTGCGGTGACGTGACGCGCTCCTGGACGTTTTATTCGCCGAAGTTGACGGCTTCGAGGCCGAGGTATTCAGAGGCCTGGCCGAGTTCTTCTTCGATGCGCAGCAACTGGTTGTACTTGGCGATGCGGTCGGTGCGGGAGGCGGAGCCGGTCTTGATCTGCCCAACCCCTGTTGCAACTGCAAGATCGGCGATGAAGGTGTCTTCGGTCTCGCCGCTGCGGTGCGAAATGATGGAAGTGTAGCCGTAACGGCGCCCCAGTTCGATTGCCTCCAGCGTTTCGCTGACGGTACCGATCTGGTTCACCTTGATGAGGATGGAATTCGCGATACCCTCTTCAATCCCGCGTTGCAGACGCTTGGTATTGGTAACGAAGAGGTCATCGCCTACCAGCTGGATATGCTCGCCCATCAGCTGAGTCATATATTTCCAG